>NZ_CP114285.2:4522729-4824244 GCF_027111255.2 Flavobacterium flavigenum
AGCGGTGGTGATGGTCGAAGGATTGTTTGTGGTTTTGGATCACCGCGCACATCAACTTGGAATGACGGCTTACAATAAAATTGCAAAAGGAAGCCTGATTAAGAAAACCGGAACAGAAATGGGTAAAGCCATCTTCTTTTCTAAGTTAATTATCATTACTGCATTACTACCGATATTTTCTTTTCAGAAAGTAGAAGGAAAAATGTTCTCGCCTTTGGCTTTTACGTTAGGTTTCGCCTTAATGGGAGCTTTGCTTTTTACTTTGACACTGGTACCGGTTTTGTCACACATTCTTTTAAATAAAAATGTAAAAGAAAAGAACAACCCGTTCGTTAATTTTTGGGACCGAATTGTAGGGAAAGGTTTTGCCTGGACCTTTAAACACAAAGTAAAATCATTAGTTATTTCAATTTCGATTATTGCTGTAACTTTCTTTTCTGCGTCATTTTTAGGAACCGAATTTTTACCTCAGTTGAACGAAGGCGCATTGTGGGTAACAGCAGAACTGCCAATGAGTACCTCGCTTCCTGAAAGTGTACAGACAGCGGCAGTCATCAGAAAAGATCTGGAAACTTTTCCCGAAGTAAAGAAAGTGCTTTCGCAAACCGGCCGAAGCAACGATGGGACAGACCCGAACGGTTTTGGATTTATTCAGCTTCAGGTAGATTTGAAACCAAAATCAGAATGGACACGCAAAATCAATATGGATGAGCTGATCAACGAAATGGATCAAAAACTAAAAGTACATCAGGGAATTACCTATAATTATTCACAACCGGTTATCGACAACGTAGCCGAATCTGTAGCGGGTTTCAAAGCTTCAAATGCTGTGAAAATTTATGGAGATGATCTGGATAAACTTGACGAATTATCAAATGAGGTTTTAGCGAAAATCAAAAATATTCCGGGTATAAAAGACGTCGGAATTCTGAGAAATGTTGGCCAGCCAGAAATCAGTGTGATTTTGGACAGAGAAAAAATGGCTGCTTACGGAGTAACTTTAGGTGACGCTCAGGCGGTTTTAGAACTGGCATTTGGAGGGAAAACAGCTACTCAAAAGTATGAAGACGAAAAGAAATTTGATGTAAGGGTTCGTTTTTCTAAAGAATACAGAAAAGACGAAGAAGATTTGGCCGAATTAAAAGTGCCAACAATCAGCGGAGCTAAAATTCCGTTGAAAGAAATCTGTGATATTAAAACCGTTACCGGACCTGCTTTCATTTACAGAGACAATACCAAACGATTCATTGGGGTTAAATTCTCTGTTCGTGACCGTGATTTAGGAAGTACCATTGCGGAAGCGCAGGAAAAAGTAGCTCAGGTAAAAATGCCTGCAGGCTATACCACAGGCTGGACAGGTGAGTTTGAAAATCAGGTTCGTGCCAGTGCGCGTCTGGCCCAGGTGGTACCTATCAGTTTAATAGGGATTTTTGTCCTGTTATTTATCTTATTCGGAAATATTAAAGATTCACTGCTTGTTTTGGCCAATGTACCGTTTGCTGTTATTGGTGGAATCATCGCATTACATTTAACCGGAATGAATTTCGGAATATCAGCAGGGGTTGGTTTTATTGCCTTACTGGGAATCTGTATTCAAAACGGAGTTATCCTGATATCTGAATTTCATCATAATCTAAAGGCTAAGTTTTCACTCGAAGAATCTATTTTTATGGGTGTAAAAGCCAGAACCAGGGCCGTAGTGATGACTGCATTGATGGCTTCTATAGGTCTGTTACCTGCCGCCATTTCTACGGGAATCGGTTCTGAATCACAAAAACCTTTAGCGATAGTAATTATTGGAGGGTTAATTACCGCAACAGTCTTGACATTATTGGTTTTTCCAATTCTGTTCTGGATATTCAACCGTAAAAAGCATGCTCCAATTGAGTAAATAGTAATAGTTGGTTATTTTAATTTGGGGAAGAAAAAGCATCATTATTTTTAATGGTGCTTTTTTGAGTTTAAGAAAGGATGATTTTCATGAGCTCATCCTGTTGCCCTTAGATCTTTTATTCTATTCAAAAAAACGAGATCATAAAAGAATACCAGTACTATTGGGGCTAAAAAAATAAAACGGCCTTTGTTACAAAGACCGTTTTAAATACTAATTCAAAACTTTTAAAACTATTTGATTTACTTCAAACTTGACAAAATAGCAGCTACTTCTGTAGCATTAGATAATTGTGCATATTTCAAAGCTGTAAATCCTTTTTCATTTTTAATACCTGGTTTTGCTCCCTGTGCTAATAAGATTTTAACTATCTCAACTTTGTTGTAACGTGCAGCTGTCATTAAAGGAGTCATGTCTTCTGATATTTGATTTACATCAGCTCCGTATTCAATAAATTTCAAAACGATTTGAAGGTCTCCTTTTAAAATTGCCACATTTAGCGGTGAAGCATCGTAAGGAGAAGTTATAATTTTTTTCTCTCCATTAAAAGATTTAAAATCTGCAGCTAAAGAAACATTTGTAAAAGCTACTAAAGCTACTCCTAAATAAACGATTGATTTTTTCATAATGATTGTTGTTTTTTGATTGATTAATGATGATGATTTTTAATTCTGATGTAAAGGTAATCCAATTTTTGTATTATGTATTACAAGGTACTATGTTTTAACTATTTCTTAACATTTACATAATGAAATAAGCCATTTAAATTGTTTGCTATCTATATAGACGGTAAATTATTATTTTCGTTACAGTAGTTTTGATAATTTTACAAAAGACGTTGTAATTGTTAAATTTTTTAAATGCAAGATTTTATTTATTTAAATTTACATTTTCAGACTAATCTTAAATAAGCTATATTTAATTGCGACATTTATATGAAAAAAATAATACTCACCTTAACTGTTTTGATGTTGATACTTTGCCTGAACAGTTGTAATTCTCAAAAGAATTATGATTATGCTGTAACCAAAAATTATAAACCGGACGATCCGGAACTCTATAAAAAGATTATAATTATGGACAGTATTTTCTTTGGACTTTATAATTCCTGCGATAAGAATCTTGAGAAATATGGGGATTTTTATTTAGAGGATATTGAATTTTATCATGACAAAGGTGGACTGATGACTTCTAAAAAAGATATTATAGAAGGTACTCAGAAAAATGTTTGTGGGAAAGTTACCCGTGAATTAGTAAAAGGAAGCGTTGAGGTGTATCCAATAAAAGATTATGGAGCTTTGGAAATTGGCCTGCATGAATTTCATAACAATACTGAACCAGCAAATACAGAATCAAAGGCCGGAAGATTTATGATCTTTTGGAAAAATGTAAACAATGACTGGAAAATAGCAAGAGTAGTAAGTTTACACTAATGCTAAAATAATAAATGCCTTGCTATTATATGGCAAGGCATTTATTTGTAATTATAATGTTGATAGTTCTAAATAATAATTTTAAAACCTAAAATTACTCTCTTGATCTAAGATATTCTAATACATTTTTTTCAATACGTTGATCAATATTGTTAATATCAGCTTTAATGAATTTTTCTCCTAAAATGTTCTCGTATAATTCGATATATCTTTCGGACACTGATTCGATGTAAGCATCGGTCATTTCAGGAATCTGCTGACCTTCCTGTCCCTGAAAACCATTTTCGATCAGCCAGCGGCGTACAAACTCTTTTGATAATTGTTTTTGTTCTTCACCTTTTTCCTGTCTTTCGGCATATCCGTCAGCATAAAAATAACGTGAAGAATCCGGAGTATGTATTTCATCAATTAAAACGATAACACCTTCTTTCGTTTTTCCAAATTCGTATTTCGTATCCACTAAAATCAAACCGCGCTCAGCAGCAATTTCTGTTCCTCTCTGAAATAAATCACGGGTAAATTTCTCCAGGACAATATAATCTTCTTCAGAAACAATTCCTTTTGCAAGAATGTCTTCACGTGAAATATCTTCATCATGCGAACCATTATCAGCCTTTGTCGTTGGTGTGATAATAGGTTCAGGGAATTTATCATTTTCTTTTAAACCTTCAGCCATTGTAACTCCACAGATTTGTCTTCTGCCTGCAGCATATTCTCTCGCTGCGTGTCCTGAAAGATAACCTCGAATTACCATTTCAACTTTGAATGGTTCACACAAATGTCCTACAGCAACGTTTGGATCCGGAGTTGCAATCAACCAGTTTGGAACAATATCTTCTGTCAATTCCATAAATTTTGTAGCAATCTGGTTCAGGATTTGTCCTTTGTACGGAATTCCTTTTGGCAAAACCACATCAAAAGCCGAAAGTCTGTCAGTAGCTACCATTACTAAAAGTTCGTCGTTGATATTATAAACTTCCCTCACTTTTCCTCTATACACTGATTTCTGATTTGGGAAATTGAAATTTGTGGTTGTGATTGTATTGCTCATTGTCTTTTAGTTGTGTTTTTATGAATGCAAATTTAAAACTATTTAAAAGAGCAAACAAATGTTTATTTGTTGGTAGTTTATTGTTAATAGTTTATAGTTTTTGATGTAAGAATTAATTCCCATCAACGATAAGCGATTAACTAAATTATTGTTTTAAAAGTGTCGAGTTAAATAAATTTAAGATCCGACTGTACTCATCTATCCAGGAATAAGTTTCTTTAAAACCATGTGCTTCAACCGGGAAAGAAGCCAGACTCCAGTTCTTTTTTTCTAATTCAATAAAACGCTGAGACAAACGTACAATATCTTTGTATTCAACATTGTCGTCTACCATTCCGTGCAGCATTACTAAATTTCCTTTTAGATTATCAGCGTAATAAATAGGAGAACTTTTCTTGTAAGCTTCAGGGTCTGTTTCAGGGAAATTCAAAATATTGCCAGTATATCCGTGATTGTAGTGCGCCCAGTCTGTAACAGATCTTAGTGCAGCTCCAGAAGTAAATTCACCAGGAGTGGTGAGCATTGCCATCAGCGTAATAAAACCACCATAAGAGCCGCCGTAAATACCAACCTTAGTTGTATCAATACCATATTTTTCTACTAATACTTTTTTACCATCTAATTGATCAGATAAATCTTTCCCTCCCATAAAGCGGTAAATTCCTGTTCTGAAATCTCTTCCATAGCCGTCGCTTCCTCTGTAATCAATATCCAAAACAGTGTAACCTAAATCGGTTAAAAGATTATGGAACATATATTCTCTGTAATAATTGCTCCAGAAATTATGGGCATTTTGAAGATAACCAGCACCGTGAACGAAAATGATAGCGGCTTTATTCGCAATTTCAGCTTTAGGGATATATAATCTTGCATTTATTGGAGTTCCGTCCTGTGCTTTAAATATAATAACTTCCGGCTCTCTCCATTGATACTTTTTAAAATCTTCTGAGACTGATGATGAAATCTGCTGTAATGTAGTATTCTTTTTATTTTCGGCTACATAAAAATCCCATGGGATATTTTTATACGAATAGCGAACTAAAAGTGATTTTTCGTCTGGTGAAAGTACTACTTCATGCGCACCATCTTTGGTTAAAATGGGTTGCAAAACACCATCAGCAAGAGCTAATTTATAAAAACTTCTGTTTCCCGGATGTGTAGTGTTGGTACTCAAATAGAATGCTTTTTTGTCCTTTGACAAGGTTACATCCCTAATTTCCCATTTTCCAGTGGTAAGCTGATTCTTCTTTTTTGTTTTTACATTATAAGTGTACAAATGAGAAAAGCCAGTAGCTTCAGACTGATAATAAATAGTTTCATTGTCTGCCAAAAAGCCAAGAGTACCGGAATCAAATGAATAAGAGGGAATTCCCGGACCGCCAATCCAGGCTTCGTCGTGCTGATGTTCAATTTCTTCAAAGGTTCCTTTATCAAGATTTAGATTTACCAGCCATCTGTCTTTATTATCCTGGCTTCTGATTTCAACAATGGCTAATGAACCGTTTTGATTATAGACAGGTGCCTGAGCAACAATTGGTTTGTCTTCTTTGGCTTTGTTTTTCAGGTTATCATATTGCTCATAATATTTAGGAGTATCCTGAATATGACTTAAATTTGAAAAATTCACATAATAAACAGAATCTTTTGCAACAGAATAAATTCCGAATTTCGTTTTTACAAAATTAGATGTTGAAACTTTCTCTTTAGTTTCAGGGGTTTGATTGTATCCATCAGCAGTGATAAAGACTTCCATTTTTTCTCTTTTTGCTTCTGTCTCTTCTACTAACATGAAAGTAGCAAAATCGCCATTTGGATTTACTTTTAAACTATAAAAATCATCTTTCCCATAAAAATATTCCCTGGCAAAATCAGATTTTACAGCTTTAGCTTTGGCAAGATTCCATTGCTTCTTAGCTTCTTTATCTCTAATGAATTGAAATAACTCTTTTTGCTGTGTATTCAGGAAAGTTTCTTTTTCTGGTTTTGTTTCTTTTTTATTTCCTTTATTAAAATTGGTGATTTGTAAAACCGTTCCTTCTTTCGTATCAAACTTAAAAACATTATTATTCTGTTCAAAAAACAGAATTCCGGACTGGCTGCCTAATTCTAAATTACTTAATGCAACAGATTGCTGAATTAGTTTTTTTACAGTTTTTGAATGGATTGAATAGGAGTATAAACTTCCTTTTTCTAAAAAATAAACAGTATCTGACCCTGGCTTTGTTTTAAAGTCCAGTTGAGAAAATGCAGCTTCTTTTGGTGTCGCCAATTCCGGTTTAGCCATTCCTTTTTGCCAGAAATAAGTGCTGGCTCCCAATTCATCTTTTGGATTCCATTCAAAATAGATTTTTTTACCGTCCAGAGACCAGCGCCCGTTTGTTGGTTGATTTCCAATAAAAGATTCGCCTTTCATTATTTCTTCTAACTTCAGTTTTTGGCTATTTCCAATAATTGCAAAAAATGAAAAGATAAGGATAAAAATGTTTTTTGTCATTATAATACTTTTTGTAAAAACAAAAGTACATTACGAAACTATTAAAAAATGATTTTTTATAAAATTCTTTGTAAAATACCTAATTGAATAAAAAAAATCCCTGAATAAGTATTTCAGGGATTCTGTATTTGATGAAAATATATTTATAGGTTAACCTTCTACAAGCTCTTTATTCAAAATTCCGGAAGCGATGTACTTTGCTACACCATCTTCTGCATTGGTTTTTATAACTTCTAAATCCGGCAGGGTTTCTTTCAACAGAGCAGGGGCATTTCCCATAATCAAACCTTTTCCTGATGCGGATAACATCTGAACATCGTTGAAGCCATCACCAAATGAAACGGCTTCAGACAATGTAAAGCCTTCTTTTTCAAGAACCATTTCGATTGCAACGGCTTTATCTACAGCTTTATCCATGAACTCCAGACAAGTCGGTAAACTGAAAGCGTGATGCAGATGTTCTGAAGAATTAGCCAAAACAGCATCTTTCAGTTTTACTAATTTTTCATGATTATCACATGAGAAGAAAATTTTGATGGCACCAAAATCTTCCAGGGTTTTATAATCAACCAATTCAGGGCGATACTTTAATTCGGCCTGAAAAGCATTTAATCTTTCATTTATTTTATTGGTCTGCCAAAAATTTTCTTTAAATAAAACCACGGTGATTTCAGGATCTATTTCAACATTTAAGGCAGCTTTTACAACCTCGCTGTCTAAATTGAACGAAAACAATTCTTCTTTTTCAGGCGAATGAATTCGGGCTCCGTTTGAACTCACTAAATAAACCGGTACTTCAAGTGTTTCAATTATAGCCATTGCATCAAGATGATGGCGGCCAGTAGCAATAACAATAAGATAATTTTGATTGTGAAGTTCCTGAAAAATGGATTTAGTGTAATCTGAAATTCTGTGTTGAGGGTTGAGTAAAGTTCCGTCAAGATCACTTACTACAACTTTTATGTTTTTAAGCTTAGTCATGTTAATAATCAAATATTTATGATTTGCAAAATTAAGCTTTTATGTGGGAAGCCCAAAGTTATAAACGTTCTGAAGCCAGAAATAAGGCAAGTTTATTATTTATTTAACTATTTGTTTTCATATGTTAACTTTATTTCTTTTCTCTTCCATTAGAGAAAAAAATGTTGGTTTGGCTTTATTGTTTCTGCTTTAAATAATCTGAAGGAGAAATTTTATAGTACTCCTTAAAGCAGGTACTAAAATAGCCTGCACCATTAAATCCGGCTTTGTAGGCAACATTGGCGATATCAGTTTCTCCTGCATCAAGATATTGTCTGGCTCTTTTCAGACGCATTTCACTGACAAATTCTACAGGAGTTATATTGGTAAGGCTTTTAAATTTTCTGTTGAATGTTACTCTTGACATATTCAATGTATTTGCAATTACATCAATATTGAATTTTGGATTGGTCATACCATCTTCGACAATAGCAATAATATCTTTTAAGAATTGCTCGTCTTTGGTTGTAATGATAATTTCCCCGGGTTGTAATTCGATTGTTTTCAAATTCGATTGTAATTGTTCGAAAATTTTCTTTCTCGATTTAATTAAATTTTGAATGGAAGCAATCAAAAAATCAGTATCAAAAGGTTTCGTAATGTAATAATCTGCTCCATAGTGCAAACCTTCTATTTTACTTTGAACAGATGATTTTGCAGTTAATAAAATGACCGGAATGTGACTGGTCTCCATTTTATTTTTTAACGCATCGAGCAATTCAATCCCATCCATTTCAGGCATCATTACATCACTTAAAATTAAATCCGGAAGCTTGTTTGAAGCAATTACCAAACCTTCTTTTCCATTTTCAGCTTCCAGTATTTGATAAAAATGCTGCAGTTGATTTTTTAAAAATGACCTTAATTCATAATTATCTTCTACAATAAGAATTACAGGTAAAGTTGCATCTGAATTATCCTGTAAAACCTGATTTTGACTGATTTTTTTATTGTCAATTGAATGTTCCACTAATTTATGTTTGGATAAGTTTTTATTATAGCTGTTGTTTTGGAAAATTCCCTGTTTTAAATCAATTACTACAGAAACGGTTAGGCCTCCCTTTTCATTATTGAAGGCATAAATGCTACCCTGATGCAATTGCACATATTCTTTACAAAGAGCAAGACCAATGCCAGTTCCTACGTTTTTATTTTTGCCGGAATCTGTTTCGTAATATAGTTTAAAAATATCCTTCAGCTTGCTTTCATCAACACCGGAGCCCTGATCTGAAACATTGATTTTTAAAACAGTATTATTTTCTAATTTCACTTCAACTGTAATAATGCTGTTGCTGGGAGAAAATTTAATTGCATTAGACAACAAATTATAAATAATGATATCCATTTTTTCTTTATCCAGATTTACAATAAGGGTTTCAGAATTGCATTCTGTCTTAATTTTTATATTTTTTTCATATGCTGCCTGAGAAAATAAAGTATTTATTTCGTTTACAAAAGAGACCATTTCAACAGGTTCAATATTAAGTTCTTCTTTGCCGCTTTGTACTTTTCTAAAATCCAGCAGCTGATTCACAAATCGTACAAGTCTGTTTGTGTTTTTTCGTACGGTCTCTATATATTCACTTTCTAAAGGAGTTAAATTTTTGCTTTTAGCGATTTCATTTATAGGGTTAACAATTAAGGTGAGAGGAGTTCTTAATTCGTGAGAAATATTTGTGAAGAAACTCAGTTTTAGCTCTGTCATTTTTTGTTCTACAATAATTTTGTTTCGCAGACGAATCATTGAAAAAGCTATCCTTCTGCCGGTTTCGAGCAATAACAGAATAAGGATTACATATAAAAAATAAGCAAAATTGGTTCTCCAAAAGGGAGGGGCAATCGTAAAAGTTAAGTTCTTGTGTGGAGTAGCAGTGTACAATTCTCTATTTAAGCATTTTACTTCAAACGTATAATCTCCAGGCGGCAAATTGGTAAAGGTTGCTTTTTTTTGGTTTTTGACCTCATGCCATGTATCATCAAGGCCTTTTAACCGGTAAGCATACAATTGTTTATTATTTGATACGTAATCTAATACAGTGTAATAGATGCTAATAGTGTTTTCGGTATAGTTTAACTGAATATTGTTGGTGTAATTAATATCACTTTCTAAAGGATATTCTGCCGATTTTACATTTGAGTTTTTATTGTTGATTTCAAAGCCCGTAAAAACCATTTTTGTATTGGTTTTTTGGTTTTCTATTTTTTTTGGATTGAAAGTCAAATAACCATTTCTGTTACCGAAAACTAAGTTGCCATTCAGTAATTTTATTCCGGCAGATTCAGAAAAACCAGTTTTAACTAAACCATCATAAGAATCATAATTTTTAAAAATATGATCTTGTAAATTGAATTTAGAAATGCCGTTTTCCGTTGCAAGCCATAGGTTTTTCTGATCATCTTCTGCCATGCTCAGAATAAAATCACTTGGTAAGCCATCGTCTTTTGTAAAGTTTTTAAATTTTAAACCATTCCTTTTTTCAATAACCTGACTGAGTCCGCCGCCAGCCGTTGAAATCCACATTTTCTTAGCCGAATCTTTGAAGATAAACAATACATCATTACTGCCAAGACTGAATTTGTCTGAAGGAGTTTTTTCATATCTGTGGAATTTTATTTTTGCAGGATTGTAATCCCCAGGATTAAATGTCACTAATCCATTTGTTGTGGCAACCCAGATCTGACCTTTATAACCATCAGTTAAATACCTGACTTTATTGGATTCAATAGCGGGGTAGTTTTTAAAGTGATGTATAAAATTATATTCACCATTTTTTTCTTCCAGTAAATTGATTCCGTTATCATACGTCCCTATCCAGATTCGTCCTTTTTTGTCTTCTAAAACAGAATAGATTTCATTACTGCTAATACTTGCGGAATTATTTTTGTCAGCTTTAAACTGCTTTAATTTGTACTGAGAATTTTGCGCATTGACGGGAATGGCCTTAAATAAGCCATTTCCTTTTGTCCCTAGCCATATATTTCCTTTGGAATCTTCTCTGATGCAATATACAAGACCAATTTGATCTGTTCTGTAATTGGTAAACGGGTTTATTAATTCTTGGTTTCCTTTATAGATTTTTAATTTCCCTGCTTTTGATGACAGCCATAACCGGTTATTTTTATCGCTAAAGACGACTCTGATTTCATTTTCCGTTTTGATTTTACTGTTGGGTATTAAAAGCTGTTGCTGAAAATTATTTTTCTGAAAAATGATTTTATTAATTCCTCTGTCGGTGGTGCTCATCCAGAGAATTCCGACTGGATCAAAATACAGAGTAGTGACGATATTTGAAAACTTTTGATTTTCATCTTCAGGATTGTTAAAAAAGTAATCCAGGCGATTGGTTTTTTCGTTATAATATCCGAAACCGCCACCTTTTAATTTTACCCAGACTCTGTCGAAATTGTCCTCAAAAATCTCAAAACTATTTTTTAGATTTAAAAAAGAAGCATCTTTCTGCTGAGAAAAAAAAGCAGTTTTACTTTCTTTCGGCTTTACCATAAAAACACCGTGTTTGTCTGGTTCAATCCATAACAAGCCTTTTTTATCCTGATAAATTCGATGCAGCGGTGAGTCAGAAACTTTGAGATTAGATTCGATCTTTAATGTTACTGTATTAAATGTAATCAATTCTCCATCATCAGTAGTAATTATTAATAAGTTCTCGTTTTTGGACTTTATTATAGCGTTGATAGCTGTTTTTGCAATCGTTGTTTTTTTATGCTTCTTTTGAATTTTATTATAATGAATTAAATCACCTTCGTCAGTTCCAAACCAGGCACTATTGTCTTTTATCAAACAGCATTTTACATTATTGTTTTTTAAGATAGTATTGCTTTTATATCCTTGTTTAGAATTTGAGATATTGTCTAACCCTTTTTCAGAACCTATCCAGACAGAATGATCAGTGTCTTTAAAAATAAAATTTAGATTGTTGGAAGATAAATAAGAATTGTTTTTTGAATTTTGTTCGAAATGAGTAATCTGAATTTGCTTATTCGCTTTTTTTTGTGCTAAAAAAACACCGTTGCCAATAGTTGTCAGCCAGACATTGCCTTTATTGTCAGTAATAATATTGTCAAATTCAATTTTGGTGGTTCCTAAAATAGCTGCAATAGAAAGAAATGTTTCAGTTCGTTTATCAAATCTGTAAATCTGATTATCATATACTCTGAGCCAGATATATCCAAAAGCATCTTCTTTTATAATATCGATTCTGTTATTACTCAGGTTGCTATTGTCCCCAGCAATAGCTTTATAGGTTACGAAATTTTTTCCGTCAAACCTGTTGATGCCATTCCACGTAGCAAACCACATAAAACCTTCCTTGTCTTTTATAATATCTCTGATGACATCATGAGAAAGCCCGTCCTCTGTGGCATAATTTTCTATTTTACATTTTACTTGTGCAGATGTTTTGCTGAAGAAAATAACAGATAAAAGTGCAATTAAAAGTTTAACCGGTAAAAGGTTCTTCATTCGTAATTCTGGTTTTAGTTTGGTGTAGTAAAGTTTAGTTTGTATTTAAAAGAAAAACTATTGTATTGATTAGTCTTTTTCAATTTAATTACTGCATAAAAATAACTTTAAAAATAAAAATTGGCAATCAGAACCCCATCAAACACAGCTAATGATAAAAAAGTGGAAGTAAATGACCAAAATTTGAAAGCCATTATTCTTTTATTGAAATAGTTTTGACGCAAGGTATTAATTAATTAAAAAATTGGCATTAAAAATACAGTATTGATTTTTTATCAATGCATAAAATATGTAATCTGTTATAAATGATGAATTTTATTAATTAGTAAGAAACTTTACGAAACAACCAATAACTAACTATCTAACTTTATGAAAAAACTCGACTTTTTTGTCCTTCTGTTTATAGGACTTCTATTTTTTAATACAGGTACCGCGCAGAGCTTTAGCCCGGATATTGTAGTAGATATTAATGGATCCGGAAATTTTACTTCAATACAGGCTGCAATTGATGCCGCACCTGCCGGAACGCCAACTATTATTTATGTAAAAAGAGGTTTGTACGACAAGGAAAAACTATTAATTCCTGCCAATAAAACCAATTTAACCCTAATTGGGGAGAGCAGGACAGAAACTATTATCTCTTATGATATTTATAATTGTAATGATGGAGGTGACGGTCTGTGTCCTGATGCTAAAGTAGCACTTTGGGCGTCAAATACAAATTTAGTGGCAACGGCAGCAACACTTACTATTATGGCAAATGATTTCAGGGCAGAAAACATAACTATCCGAAATACCGCCGGACCAGTTGGACAGGCACAGGCACTGACACTTCGTGCAGACCGGAATATATTTGTCAATTGTGATATAGCGGCTTATCAGGATACTATTTATTTCTGGACAGCCGAAACTTCACGGGCTTATTTCAAATCCTGTATGATTCTGGGGCGTACTGATTATATCTATGGTCGTGGAGTTGGCGTTTTTAACGAATGTGAGATTAGAAGCTTCGGTGGGGCATGGATAACAGCGCCTTCAAGTGAAGAGTCGCAGACTTACGGTTTTGTATTTTATAAATGTAATTTAACATATCAGCCAAATAGTCCGAGATTAGGTGATGATGGTATGAAAATTAAATTCGGACGCCCATGGCATCAATATCCAAAAGTTACGTGGCTCTATTGTACAATGCCCGCAGAAATCGATCCTCTGGGCTGGGGAGATAAATGGAATATGGCTTATGCCGATACTGACTCAAGACTTAAATTGTATGAGTGGATGAATACTGGTCCTGGTGCTGATATGAGCGGAAGAGCAAACTGGGTAGGTATTCGACCTTTAGCAGATCTGACGGAAGCCAATTTATATGAGCCAAAAATTGTACTGGCAGGTACTGACAATTGGGATCCTACAGCAATAGCTCCAACGGTTACTGTCTATAATTGGGATGGGGGTGCTGCGAATACCGGATGGCTTGAGGCAGATAACTGGAATCCGAATATTGTACCGGTCGCATCAGAAGCTGCAAATGTTGACGGAAATTTTACAATAAGTGCTAATGGCGGAAATTTTGCCGCGGATTTGAATTTATTGAACGGAGCAGCAATTGATGTTTCTGCCAATAGTTCAACAACCTTGCTTACACTTAACCAGGCATCAATTTCCACTACTACCAGTGTATCTTTATCAGGAAATATCAAGACTAAAGGAGATGTCACAATTAACAGTTCTGCTAACCTGAATCTGACAGCTATAATAAGCGGTGTCCACCAGATAACTAAAAGCGGTTCAGGAATAGTTCAGTTCAATAGTAATAATTCAGGTTACATAGGGAATTTAGTTATTCAGACAGGCGAACTTCAGGCTAAAATTGCCAATTCATTAGGAAAATCACCAAAAATAACCGTAAAAACGAATGGAAAACTAACTGTTGATTTGAGTACTGCAGTTGATGTGAAAACAGCACTTTATACAGAAGGAACAGCTTCTGTTGTTCTGAATCAGGATATCACAATTAATGAATGGTATATTGATGGTGTCTTACAGCCAGTTGGTATTTATACAGCTGCTACAAATGCATCCACAATTAGTGGAACAGGTAAAATAATTATCGGAAGACCAAGTGAGTTTGGTTTCTTAGGCGGACTTTGGGATGATGTAACGAAATATTCTCCGGCCTTATTACCAAAAGCAGGTGAAAAAGTGAATGTGAACAGCGGTATCACTATTGAAACCACACTCACCACATTTGAAGGGGATATGTATGTAAAAACAGGTGGAACAATTCGTTTGAGACAAATAAAAGATTCCAAATGTTTAGGGCCGGTAAGAATGGCTCAGGGATCTACTATAACATATGCAACAAGTGGTACAGGTTTCTATCTGAATGCCCCAATTGTTTTAGAGGGAGATGTTTCCCTAACTATGAGTAGTAATAATGTGGCAGGAAACACAATGGATTTACCGGGAACATTTTCAGGAAGCAGTAAAATTATTGTTCGCAACATAAGGGATTTTGCAAGTGCAGCAACGGTAAAATTAGGAGGAGATAACAGTAATTTTACAGGAATCTGGGATTTGACTTTTGCTGCTGCAAATGCTGGAGGTTCATCTGCAGTCAACGGAACTGTTGAAAATGCTTTCGGTAAAGGGATAATCAATCTGGCTTTCAATAACAAAGCTATTTTCAATCATGTAAAATGTGCCGGAGACGAATTAAATATGAATATAACCGGTTCTTCTGCTTCAGCGGTATTAAACGTTGCCGTTGCAGTTAAGAAATTTACGCTAAACGAAACGCAGCTGGCAAACGGAACATACAATTCCATTACACATCCGGGACTGCTTACGGGCACAGGATCAATTACAGTAAATTCGGGAAGTCTGGGTTTAGATGAAAATGTTTTTCTGGAGTATGGTATGTTGAAAGTAAACGGTATTATTGAGGATCTTGATGTTTACAATCTTGCAGGACAACGCGTTTATCGTACAAAATCTGCCGTTACAGAAATAAATCTGAATAATCTGAAAAACGGAATCTACATTGTTCGTTATAAAATCAGTGGAAAACAAGGAGCTGTCAAGATTTATAAAAAGTAAGATTATAAACTTATTACATTAAACCAATACCACAAAAAAATATATGTTTTTCATATACACAATAATTACAAAATAAAATCCAAAAATGAAATTAGTTTTATCAAAATTATTTGTTGTTGCTTTATTTTTTTACAGCATCATCTCGGCAAATGCACAAATTACGCTTCACACTATTGGCGATTCTACAATGGCAAATTATGACGAAAGTACTTCAGATATAAGAGGCTGGGGAATGATGTTCCAGCAGTTTTTCAATTCAGGAGTTACAGTTAATAATCGCGCAAAAAATGGAGCCAGCAGTAAAAGTTTTTATATGGAAGCTCCGTATTGGACAACCGTAAAGCAACAGATAAAAGCCGGAGATTATGTCATCATTCAGTTTGCTCATAATGACGAGAAAAACGGAGGGCTTGACGGCGGAACAGATCCTGCCAATCCTCTTAACGGAACAGATTATAGAGGTACAAATCCGCAAACAACTTATAAAGATTATCTTAGAAAGTATATTGATGAAACGCGTGCTTTGAATGCTACTCCTATCTTGGCCACGTCTATGTGTAGAAAATATTTTAGTGGAGGCACAATTACTCGTAAAGGACTTCATGATTTAGGTCCGGACTTTAGCCTTCCGGCAACAGACCATACTTATGATTATGCTTATGCTATGAAAGAAGTTGCAACAGAAAAAGGCGTACAGCTTATCGATTTGACTACCTTAACCAAAACCTTAGTTGAATCTTATGGAGATGCTGCCAGTACTGCCCAGCTTTACGTTTCTGCAGATTCTACACATCCAACAGCGTTGTTAGGGACACTAACCGCAAGATTATGCGCTCAGGAAATGGTTAAACAAAATATTTTAGCATCTAATATCAATACATCAACAGATGTTTTAATCAATCCGACTAATTGTGATTTTGGGGATGCCTATACCGGTCAGACCCTTACGAAAGAAGTAACTATTACAGGTTTTGACCTTTTACCAGCTACAGGAACATTTACGCTTTCTGTTGATAATGGTTTTTTAATTGCACCAAACAAAACGGATACTTTTAGTTCTACTATCAATATGAACTATACTGGTGGAAATCTTGCTTTTACAAAGTTTTATATTTCAGCAACACAATCTGTTGGAGGTAATAAAACAGGGACACTTACAGTAACAAACGGAAGCGTAACAAAAACAGTTCCGCTAAAAGCTAATTTTATTACATTAACAGGAGGTACTGAAGTGAACCTTATCTGGGGATTAACTGCTAATGATACTTATGTTTTACAAGGACCAGCCGTTGCTTTGGACCAGTCACAGACAGGTATGTCAGTTCAGTCTTATGCAGCGCCTGCCAATTCTCAAACTGCAAGCACGACATGGCCGGCGGGAAGCGGTTATGACACGACAAGAAAAACTCAAAGGAATGAACCACCAGGAGGCAGTTGGCCTGCCGGAGAAATTGATGAGGTGTCAACACGTTATACTCAGTTCGGAATTTCTCCTGCTGCAGGAACAGAATTAAATGTTGATTTAATAAGTCTATATGTTGGTGCAGCAGGAGGAAACGGTATGAGATGCCGTATTTCATATTCTACGGATGATTTTGTAACCACATCTGTTGTTGGAGAGTTGACGAGTATGACATCAAATACAATGTATGCTGTCTCAAAAATTCCGGTACTTAAAATACCTTATGGAAAAACCTTAAAAGTTCGTGTTTATCCATGGTACAATACTGCAGCAGCTACTACCGGAAAGAGAATTTGTCTTTCGGATGTCAGAATTCATGGAGTTGCTCTTCCTGCAACTAGTCTGGGTACTGATGATTTTTCAAAAAGCCAATTAAAATGGATGGTAAAAGATGGTTTTATGAAGATAGAAAATGCACCGGAAAACAGTAAAATCAAAATCTATGATTTAAACGGAAAACAAGTGCTTAAATCAACCAGCATAAGCAATGATTCAGATGTAGAATTGCCAAAAACAAAAGGAATTTATATTGGTAAAGTTGAATCTGTGGAGGGAGTAAAAACAATTAAGTTTTTAGTTCCTTAATCAAATGTAAGGTTCATAATACAATTGATGTTATTTGAGAAGCCATCGGAATTTATCTTCTGATGACTTCTCAATTTCTTAAAAAAAATATTCGTTTTGCACCTTTTTTTGAAAACGTACAAAACGAATATTAATAAATGTTAAAACACAATTCACGATTTACATTTAATATTTCAATAAAAATTAAATCAATCGTGATTCTCTATTTGCTTATAAGCATCAATAACTTTTTTAACCAGTCTGTGACGTACGATGTCTTTGTCATCCAGATAAATAATTCCGATTCCTTCAATATCCTTCAGTACCAAAATAGCTTCTTTCAGACCAGAAATAGTTCTTCTTGGCAAATCGACCTGTCCCGGGTCTCCCGTAATCATGAATTTTGCGTTTTTCCCCATACGGGTCAAAAACATCTTCATCTGTGAGTGGGTGGTGTTTTGGGCTTCATCCAGAATTACAAAAGCATTATCTAATGTACGTCCGCGCATAAATGCCAAAGGCGCAATCTGAATAATTCCTTTTAAAATGTAATCTTCGAGTTTTTCGTTTGGAAGCATATCACGCAAAGCATCATAAAGCGGCTGCATGTACGGATCGAGTTTTTCCTTCATATCCCCGGGTAAAAAACCAAGATTTTCGCCTGCTTCGACCGCCGGACGTGTAAGGATGATTCTTTTGACTTCTTTATCTTTCAGCATTTTTACTGCCATTGCAACACCCGTATACGTTTTTCCGGTTCCTGCAGGACCAATAGCAAACACCATATCATTTTTTTTGATTGTATCAACAAGTAATTGCTGATTAGGCGTCATGGCTTTTATAATTTTACCGCCAACTCCATGAACCAGTATTTTGTCATGATCTAATGATTTTCTTTCATCCTGACCATCGCT
This sequence comes from Flavobacterium flavigenum, assembly GCF_027111255.2. NCBI lineage: Bacteria > Pseudomonadati > Bacteroidota > Flavobacteriia > Flavobacteriales > Flavobacteriaceae > Flavobacterium > Flavobacterium flavigenum. Next base: position 4,541,138 of record NZ_CP114285.2, read on the forward strand.
CATAATCACACGTTCAATTACGTTATCATCAATGTTGTTGTATCGGGTAAAATGAAGCATAAGCCTCTGAAATCTTTTTTCGAATTCATCTAAAACTTCTTTTTCGCCAAAAGCCTTTAAAGTGGTCCCTCGTGCTACGATTTTAAGCTTTGGGTAGTACTTTTTAATTATTTCCAAATGGCTGTCATGAGCGCCCCAAAATTCTTTAGGAGCGATGTCTATTAGCTCAATTATTCTTTCGTTCAAATGAGGTAGTTTTTAATTAAAAATAAATTTGTCTGCAAATCTACTGTCGGGTATGTTTATATCTTTAAAGGCAAATTGCATTTTCTTTCTTTCAATTTGCATTAAGTATTATTAGCTTTGCATTTCTCAAATTTAATGAAAATTAGATTTAAATACTACCAATAGTTATAAACAAAAATATGTCAATAATTACCCTTACTACCGATTATGGCTTGAAAGACCACTTTGTTGGTTCGTTGAAGGGTAAAATTCTTTCTGAAATTCCGGAGGCAAAAATCATAGACATTTCACACGATATTGATCCATTCAACACTGCTGAAGCAAGTTACATTATTGGTGCGTCCTATCTGAGTTTTCCTAAAGGAACTGTTCATTTAATTGGCGTCGATATTGAATTAAATAAAGAGAATCAGCATATCGCCATGCAGTGGAATGATCACTACTTTATTTGTGCTGACAACGGGATTTTAAGTATGCTTACACAAAAGATTGTGCCGCAGAAAATTGTCGAAATTAATATCTATGATCGTTTTCCTGCCGATTATACTGACTTGGATGTTTTTATACAAGTAGCTTGTCATATTGCCAAAGGCGGTTTGTTAAATGTCATTGGAAAAGAAATCACAGAGATTAAAGAAATAAACGAATTGCAGGCAGTAGTTTCAAACGATGGCAATTCACTTAAAGGATATGTTATTTACATTGACCATTTTGGAAACGTAGTGACTAATATTTCTAAAAAGCAATTTTTGGAGGTTGCCAAAGGCCGTCCTTACGAAATTGTTATGAATCCTAAAAGTATCAAAACGATTTTGCCCAATTATTCTGCGATTGCCACTTCGGATAAGTATCCTATAAAAACATACGAAGGCGAAAAGCTGGCTATTTTTAATGAAGCCGGTTTCCTGGAAATAGCTATTTTTAGAAGCAATCCTTCAAAAGTTGGTTCTGCAAATAGTTTATTAGGACTGAATTACAGAGATGTAATTACTCTTAATTTTTTTTAAGGAAGATTTTTTATAACATTACCGAAATGGTTTATGAGGAAAATTAAAGATATAAAACAAGGTGATTTGTTTACATTTATTGCTGCTGATAGTAGATATAAACTTCTTCTTTGTACAAATATTTATAGTCATAAAAGTCCACATTATTTTTCATTTTGTGCCTTAAATTATGATGAAATTGAAAAGCCTACAATTGAAATTATTGAATATTGTGATTTCTTCGGAGTTGCAAATGCTACAAAAAATAATTTTTACAACCATTCAGATGAAGAGTTAGAAATAATGTGGTCATTTCATCCGGAAATAAAGCCATATTTATTAGGTGCGTATAATTTTATTATCTGGAAAAAAGATTTCATGAGTTTTTACGATAATTTTGAATTTATTGATAACATGAAAGTTATGAATAATATTGATAAAAATGGTAATGGTAGCGTGAATGCAAGTAGTTGGGATTATTTAAGAAAATCTTTCAATGAAAAATTTAGCGAAATAATGAAAGAAAGAGGACAAATAGCCTTTAGATTAAAATCAATAATTAGAGATTAGAACTAATAGAATTTATAATGAAAAGAATAATCTATTTTGGTATTTTTGCGCCCTTGTAAAGCTTTGGCTTTTGATAACAAGGCAAATACATAAAAAAACAATCAAACGAATAAACGTTTTTACATGAAATCAATCATTTTACGGGAAATAAAATCCTTTTTTGGTTCTCCAATAGGCTATTTGGTCATTGCTGTTTTCTTAATCAGCAACGGGCTGTTTTTATGGGTTTTTGAAGGAGATTATAATATTCTAAATACGGGTTATGCAGATTTGACTCCATTCTTCACTTTGGCACCATGGATTCTAATTTTCCTTATTCCGGCAGTAACAATGAGAAGTTTTTCTGATGAAAAAAAACAAGGAACACTGGAATTACTGCTGACTAAACCATTATCAATTTGGGAAATTGTAAACGGAAAATTTTTAGGTGCTGCATTTTTGATTATCCTGGCAATAATTCCAACATTTATATATGTAAAAGTGATTTCAAATCTGGGCTTCCCTGAAGGAAACATCGATATGGGAAGTACAATTGGTTCTTACTTCGGGTTATTATTTCTGATTGCAGCTTATTCAGCTATTGGAATTTTTACTTCAACACTTTCAGAAAATCAAATTGTGGCCTTTATCATTTCTGTTTTTTTATGTTTTTTCTTTTATTACGGCTTTGAGGGGCTGGCTTCTCTGATTCCTGGATTTTCTGGTTTTATTTCTGTTTTAGGAATGCAGGACCATTTTAAGAGTATGAGCAGGGGAGTAATTGATACCCGCGATGTAATTTACTTTTTAAGCATTACACTTCTGTTTTTGTCATTTACAGTTTATCAATTAAAATCTTTTAAAGCCTAATGAAACCATCTGCTCAAATAAATATCAAGACGTTATGGATCACAATTTTTGTTTTAGTTGTCCTGAATGTATTAGGCTCTTTGTTTTTTTATCGATTTGATTTAACAAAGGACAAAAGATATACTTTATCCGAAACTTCTTTAAAGATTGTAAAACAAGTTGAAAATCCAATGTCTATAAAAATTTATATGGACGGAGGAGATCTTCCACCTGATTTTAGACGTTTACAGCAAGAAACCAAACAGTTATTAGAAGAATTTCATGCCTACAATAAAAATATAGTTTTTGAATTTGTGAATCCGATGGAAAATGAAGAAGAAAGTATAGATTTAACAGAATCTCTCTTCAAAAAAGGATTAACTCCAATTAATTTGACTGTTGATGATAAAGGAAAACAGTCACAGGAAATGGTTTTTCCATGGGGTATTGTGGTTTATAATAATAAAGAAGTAAAGATTCCATTATTGAAAAACAGAATGGGGGCTTCAACTACACAAAAAGTAATCGGTTCCATTCAGCATCTGGAATATTCAATTGCAGATGCTATTAATAAAATAACCAAAGACAGGCAAAAGAAAGTAGCTATCATAAAAGGAAATGGGGAAATAAATGAGATTCATATCGCTAAAATGCTGATGCAGATTCGCGAAAGTTATTACATAGGGCCTTTTACCTTAGATTTAGTTTCCAAAAATCCAATAAAAAGTTTAGATGCGCTAAAGAAATATGATTTAGCAATTATCGTAAAACCTACTGAAGCTTTTTCTGATGAGGAAAAGCAGGTTTTAGATCAGTTTATCATGAATGGCGGAAAATCATTGTGGCTTATTGATCAGGTAGCTGCAGATATGGACAGCCTTTACAATCAGGCAGGGGCAACTCTGGCTTATCCAAGGGATTTGAATCTGAATGATATGTTCTTTAAATACGGATTCAGAATCAATCCTGATTTGGTAAAAGACGAACAGGGAAGTCCAATAAAATTAGCAACCGGAGAGCAAGGAAGTGCAACACAATACCAGGATTTTATTTGGAAATTTTCCCCGCTTGTTTCGCCTGAAAGCAAACATCCGATTGTGAAAAATTTAGGCGGAATCAAATTTGACTTTGCCAGTCCAATAGATACATTGAAAAACGGAATTAAGAAAACTGTTTTATTGCAGTCATCACCTTATTCCAAAAAAATAGGAACGCCGTTTGAAGTCAATTTAGGCATTGTTTCAGAGCAGACTTCTCCGAAGGACTATCTTAATAAAGGAAATATACCAATGTCGGTTTTACTAGAAGGAAGTTTTCATTCGGTTTTTGAAAATCGTGTTTTAGCTTTCAAAGAAAATTCATTTTTAGCAAAAGGAAAACCTACTAAAATGATTGTTGTTTCTGATGGTGATTTGGCTAGAAATCAATTGGATAAAAACAGAATGCCAGTGGAATTGGGTTACGACCAGCGTTCAGGAAATTTATACGACAATAAAGATTTTGTAATGAACTGTATCAATTATTTGCTGGATGATACAGGACTTATTAACATTAGAAGTAAGGATTTAGATTTGCCTTTATTGGATAAAGAGAAAGTTTATGAAAATTATACCCAGACGCAATTCATAACTATCGGACTTCCAATCTTAGTTTTGTTGGTTTTCGGTCTTCTGTTTACCTATATCCGAAAAAGAAAATACAGCAAATAGATGTTAATAAAAAAATTGTAAAACTAAGATTGTTTACGATATATTTGTAATCCTTATTTTTAAAGTTTAAATAACCAATAAATAGGCTCAAAAATTAAAAACAAACAGATGAAATTTATAGTATCGAGTTCTTACTTATTAAAACAATTACAAGTTTTAGGTAGTGTAATTAACAGTAACAATACGTTGCCTATTTTGGACAACTTCTTATTTGAACTTAATAATGATGAGTTGACAGTTTCTGCTTCAGATCTTGAAACTACAATGTCAGCAACATTATCAATCGATTCTAAGAGTAAGGGAAGTGTAGCTGTTCCGGCAAAACTTTTACTTGAAATTTTAAAAACATTTCCTGAGCAGCCTTTAGCCTTTACAGTTGAAGATAATAACACAGTGGAAATTAGTTCTAATTCAGGAAAGTATGCATTAGCGTATGCTGCCGGAGAAGAATTTCCTAAATCAGTAAATCTTGACGACCCATCTGTGACTATCGTTCCGGCAGATGTATTGGCTACTGCGGTAAGTAAAACTATTTTCGCAGCTGGTAATGATGATTTGCGCCCGGTAATGTCTGGAGTTTTCTTTCAGTTTTCACCGGAAGGATTAACTTTTGTAGCTACAGATGCTCATAAATTGGTGAAGTATGCACGTACGGATGTAAAAGCATCTCAGGTTGCAGATTTTATTATGCCTAAAAAACCTTTGAATATTTTAAAAAGTATTCTTGGAAGTTCTGATGCTGAAGTAAAAATTGAATACAACGATTCAAATGCAACTTTCTCATTTGATAATTATATTTTGATGTGCCGTTTAATTGATGGAAAATATCCAAATTACGAAGCAGTGATTCCAAAAGAAAATCCAAACAGATTAATGATTGACCGTTCTTTATTTTTGAGTTCTGTTAAGCGTGTCGCGATTTTCTCAAATAAAACTACGCATCAAATTCGTTTAAAAATCGCCGGAGCTGAATTAAATGTTTCTGCTGAAGATATTGATTATTCAAACAAAGCTGAGGAAAGATTAACTTGCGATTATCAGGGTGATGATCTTCAAATTGGTTTCAATTCACGTTTTTTAACAGAAATGCTGACTAACCTACAATCAGATATGATTATGTTAGAAATGTCATTGCCTAACAGAGCCGGAATCTTAACTCCAGTTGATGGTTTGGAAGAGGGAGAAACTGTTACAATGTTGGTAATGCCTGTAATGTTAAATAGTTAACATCACAATTGCTTTTTGTTACAGGGGTGTTTTTTAGTTTCAAATTAAAGATTTATCATTGTAAAAAAAAATATCGCTATTAACCAACCATTTTTTATACCTAGAAACCGCAATTCTTAATAAGAGTTGCGGTTTTTTATTTTGTTATTTCAGGTTTCAATTTAGGTGTTAGTCTTTTCTCATGAAACAGAAGTTATAAATTGAGCTAAGTTTTAAATATGACTTTCCGAACTTTATGTTTAAATGTAAGTCTGAAAAAATTATTGTGCTTTGTGCCTAAATTTTGTACAAAATCATTTTATATGAAACCTGAAACTTGAAACAATTCTCTAACTTTGCAATATGAAAATAGAAATTTGGTCGGATATCATGTGTCCGTTTTGTTACATAGGAAAAAGACAATTAGAAAAGGCTTTAGCAGAATTTCCAAATGAGGAGTTTGAAATTGAATGGAAAAGTTTTCAACTCGATTCGTCAATAACTCCTCAGAATGGCAAAGATATTTATACTTTTTTAGCTGAACGTAAAGGTATTTCAGTTGAGCAGTCAAAAGAAATGCATAAAGCGGTTGTTGAACGTGCGAAAAATGTTGGTTTAGATTATCATTTTGAGAAAGTAATTGTTTCGAATTCACTAACAGCTCATCGGATTATACATTTAGCAAAGACCAGGAAACTCGGTGATGAAATGGAAGAGGTTTTCTTTAAAGCATATTTTACTGAAGGAAAAGATTTAAATGATGCTTCGACTTTAATAGAGTTAGGGATTCAGGCAGGTTTAGATGAAAAGGAAGTTCGGAAAGTAATAGAAAATGAGAGTGTGTTTTTGAATGATGTGCAAAATGATATTGCCGAAGCACAGCAAATTGGAGTACAGGGGGTACCTTTTTTTGTTTTCGATAGAAAATATGCTGTTTCAGGAGCGCAGCCTGTTGAAGCTTTTGTACAAACAATTAATGAAGTCAGGAATTAACCTTGGACATTTAAAAATATTAATCCCGATAGTTAATTAAAATTATCGGGATTTTTTTTCATATATATAAGAGAGAAACTTTTGTAGTAAAACGAAAGCTCTGAATTCAGGGATTAAAAATGGATTATTGATTTAGATCAGGAGCTGATCCCGCTATGCGCTTCAATCTTTTGAGCCGAACCCCGGCTCAAAAAGGATTTTCGCTACTATCGGGGCTATGGAACAGTTTTCAAAAGATAATTAGAGTTCAGAAAAGCGATTGAAAAGTTAATAAATGTATAAGAACGACAATTGAGAACGTATGTAAATTGTCAAAACGATATTTAAACAATGAAAAGTCTTACAGATCAATAAAAAAGTTCAAAATGTAAGGAAGCTGTTCCCAGTGAGTTAAGAGAAAGGATTGAAAAAGATGGAAAAAATATAAAAAAAAGGGTTGGAAATGTAAATAGATGTGCTACTTTTGCACCCGCAACAGCGAAGGCGTTCATCGAAATACTGACAAGAATAAGGAATCGAGGTTTTAGAAATAAAACAAAAAAAAGATTCAAAAAAGCTTGTGAGATTTGAAAATGCTTTTTACATTTGCACCCCGCAAAACACGGAAGTTCATTGAGAGACTGGTAGGAAAAACGAAGAGATTGAGATTGAAAAAATTTCAAAAAAAACTTTAAATTTTTCTTGCAGGAAACAAAAAGAATTTCTACTTTTGCACCCGCTTTGAAACACAAGCGAAAATAAAAAGAAGATACGTTCGTAGACATATTGAATTGACAGCCGTCTTAACAGAGATGTTAAGGCAAAAGAAATAAGAGTAATGGAATCGTTAGATTCGAAAAAGAACCGATAGATATTCGTCGTGATATAATATTAAAATATACGATGAAGAGTTTGATCCTGGCTCAGGATGAACGCTAGCGGCAGGCTTAACACATGCAAGTCGAGGGGTATAGCACTTCGGTGCTAGAGACCGGCGCACGGGTGCGTAACGCGTATGCAATCTACCTTTTACAGGGGGATAGCCCAGAGAAATTTGGATTAATACCCCATGGTATAGTGAGTTGGCATCAACCTACTATTAAAGTCACAACGGTAAAAGATGAGCATGCGTCCCATTAGCTAGATGGTAAGGTAACGGCTTACCATGGCAACGATGGGTAGGGGTCCTGAGAGGGAGATCCCCCACACTGGTACTGAGACACGGACCAGACTCCTACGGGAGGCAGCAGTGAGGAATATTGGACAATGGGCGCAAGCCTGATCCAGCCATGCCGCGTGCAGGATGACGGTCCTATGGATTGTAAACTGCTTTTATACGAGAAGAAACACTGATTCGTGAATCAGCTTGACGGTATCGTAAGAATAAGGATCGGCTAACTCCGTGCCAGCAGCCGCGGTAATACGGAGGATCCAAGCGTTATCCGGAATCATTGGGTTTAAAGGGTCCGTAGGCGGTCTAGTAAGTCAGTGGTGAAAGCCCATCGCTCAACGGTGGAACGGCCATTGATACTGCTGGACTTGAATTATTAGGAAGTAACTAGAATATGTAGTGTAGCGGTGAAATGCTTAGAGATTACATGGAATACCAATTGCGAAGGCAGGTTACTACTAATGGATTGACGCTGATGGACGAAAGCGTGGGTAGCGAACAGGATTAGATACCCTGGTAGTCCACGCCGTAAACGATGGATACTAGCTGTTGGGGGCAACTTCAGTGGCTAAGCGAAAGTGATAAGTATCCCACCTGGGGAGTACGAACGCAAGTTTGAAACTCAAAGGAATTGACGGGGGCCCGCACAAGCGGTGGAGCATGTGGTTTAATTCGATGATACGCGAGGAACCTTACCAAGGCTTAAATGTAGTTTGACCGGTTTGGAAACAGATCTTTCGCAAGACAAATTACAAGGTGCTGCATGGTTGTCGTCAGCTCGTGCCGTGAGGTGTCAGGTTAAGTCCTATAACGAGCGCAACCCCTGTTGTTAGTTGCCAGCGAGTCATGTCGGGAACTCTAACAAGACTGCCAGTGCAAACTGTGAGGAAGGTGGGGATGACGTCAAATCATCACGGCCCTTACGCCTTGGGCTACACACGTGCTACAATGGCCGGTACAGAGAGCAGCCACTGGGCGACCAGGAGCGAATCTACAAAGCCGGTCACAGTTCGGATCGGAGTCTGCAACTCGACTCCGTGAAGCTGGAATCGCTAGTAATCGGATATCAGCCATGATCCGGTGAATACGTTCCCGGGCCTTGTACACACCGCCCGTCAAGCCATGGAAGCTGGGGGTGCCTGAAGTCGGTGACCGCAAGGAGCTGCCTAGGGTAAAACTGGTAACTAGGGCTAAGTCGTAACAAGGTAGCCGTACCGGAAGGTGCGGCTGGAACACCTCCTTTCTAGAGCCCCATATGTTAGTGGCAACACACGTTGGGGATAAAAGATGGATATTTTGAAGTTTCTGAATCGTAAGGTTCGATTACTCTTGCTGTTAATTTAAAAAAATAATGAAAATTAAGTAAAAACAGAGTCTCGTAGCTCAGCTGGTTAGAGTACTACACTGATAATGTAGGGGTCGGCAGTTCGAGTCTGCCCGGGACTACTCTTTTAACTTAAAAAAGGAAATTTTAGAGGTTGAGGCCTTATGAGCAATAATTCATAACTCATAACTAATAACTCATCACTAAGAAAATGGGGGATTAGCTCAGCTGGCTAGAGCGCCTGCCTTGCACGCAGGAGGTCAACGGTTCGACTCCGTTATTCTCCACGAAACTATCATGAAAATGGTAAGTTAAAGTTCATTGACATATTGAGATAAGAAAAATTTAAAAAGTAGAAAGCGTTTTTTGTTTTTGTAGTAATACAAAGAGCAAAAAACAAAAAAAAACGGTCATTCTTAATTGAATGATTGGTACAATAAGCAAAATAAGGGCGTATGGGGGATGCCTAGGCTCTCAGAGGCGATGAAGGGCGTGATAAGCTGCGAAAAGCTGCGGGTATGGGCACACACCATTTGATCCGCAGATACCCGAATGGGGCAACCCACTATGTTGAAGACATAGTACACCGATAGGTGGGCAAACCCGCTGAACTGAAACATCTAAGTAGGCGGAGGAGAAGAAAACAAAAGTGATTCCGTAAGTAGTGGCGAGCGAACGCGGATTAGCCCAAACCAATTTTGTTACGGCATGATTGGGGTTGTAGGACCACGATATTTTATGTACACGGAACCGGAACTGACTGGAAAGTCGGGCCATAGAGGGTGATAGCCCCGTATGGGTAACAAGTATAATAGATAGTGGTATCCTGAGTAGGGCGGGGCACGTGAAACCCTGTCTGAATTTGGCGGGACCATCCGCTAAGGCTAAATACTCCTGAGAGACCGATAGTGAACCAGTACCGTGAGGGAAAGGTGAAAAGAACCGTGAATAACGGAGTGAAATAGATCCTGAAACCATACGCTTACAAGCGGTCGGAGCCCTTTCGTGGGGTGACGGCGTGCCTTTTGCATAATGAGCCTACGAGTTAACGTTGCTGGCAAGGTTAAGTGGTTAAGCCACGGATCCGTAGCGAAAGCGAGTCTGAATAGGGCGCTTTAGTCAGTAGTGTTAGACGCGAAACCGTGTGATCTACCCATGGGCAGGTTGAAGCTGTGGTAACACACAGTGGAGGACCGAACCGGTTGACGTTGAAAAGTCTTCGGATGACCTGTGGGTAGGGGTGAAAGGCCAATCAAACTCGGAAATAGCTCGTACTCCCCGAAATGCATTTAGGTGCAGCGTTATTTTAGTTATATAGAGGTAGAGCTACTGATTGGATGCGGGGGCTTCACCGCCTACCAATTCCTGACAAACTCCGAATGCTATATAATGATTGATAACAGTGAGGGCTTGGGTGCTAAGGTCCAAGTCCGAGAGGGAAAGAACCCAGACCATCAGCTAAGGTCCCCAAATATATGCTAAGTTGAAAGAACGAGGTTTGTCTGCCCAGACAGCTAGGATGTTGGCTTGGAAGCAGCCATTCATTTAAAGAGTGCGTAACAGCTCACTAGTCGAGCGGACGAGCATGGATAATAATCGGGCATAAGCATATTACCGAAGCTATGGATTTACAAGCAATTGTAAGTGGTAGGGGAGCATTCCAGCAGGGTTGAAGGTGTATCGTAAGGTATGCTGGACTGGCTGGAAAAGAAAATGTAGGCATAAGTAACGATAATGCGGGCGAGAAACCCGCACACCGAAAAACTAAGGTTTCCACAGCTATGCTAATCAGCTGTGGGTTAGTCTGGTCCTAAGGCGAACCCGAAAGGGACAGTCGATGGCCAACGGGTTAATATTCCCGTACTACTAATTACTGTGATGGGGTGACGGAGTGATGAAAGCGCCGCGAACTGACGGAATAGTTCGTTAAAGTACCTAGCTATAAGATCTATAGGCAAATCCGTAGATTTTGGTGAAATACGATAGTACTCGGAGTCTTCGGACAAAGAGATAGTGCGCCTAAGGGCTTCCAAGAAAAACCTCTAAACTTCAGGTAATTAGTACCAGTACCGTAAACCGACACAGGTAGTTGAGGAGAGAATCCTAAGGTGCTCGAGAGATTCATGGCTAAGGAATTAGGCAAAATAGACCCGTAACTTCGGGAGAAGGGTCGCCCCGAGCAATCGGGGCCGCAGTGAAGAGGTCCAGGCGACTGTTTATCAAAAACACAGGGCTCTGCAAAATCGTAAGATGAAGTATAGGGCCTGACACCTGCCCGGTGCTGGAAGGTTAAGAGGAGATGTTATCTTCGGAGAAGCATTGAATTGAAGCCCCAGTAAACGGCGGCCGTAACTATAACGGTCCTAAGGTAGCGAAATTCCTTGTCGGGTAAGTTCCGACCTGCACGAATGGTGTAACGATCTGGACACTGTCTCAGCCATGAGCTCGGTGAAATTGTAGTAACGGTGAAGATGCCGTTTACCCGCAGTGGGACGAAAAGACCCTGTGCACCTTTACTATAGCTTAGTATTGACCTTGGATAAATGATGTGTAGGATAGGTTGGAGACTATGAAGCGGCGTCGCCAGGCGTTGTGGAGTCATTGTTGAAATACAACCCTTTGTTTATCTGAGGCCTAACCCCGTGTTGCGGGGGACAGTGCTTGGTGGGTAGTTTGACTGGGGTGGTCGCCTCCAAAAGAGTAACGGAGGCTTCTAAAGGTTCCCTCAGTACGCTTGGTAACCGTGCGTAGAGTGCAATGGCATAAGGGAGCTTGACTGAGAGACATACAGGTCGATCAGGTACGAAAGTAGAGCATAGTGATCCGGTGGTTCCGCATGGAAGGGCCATCGCTCAAAGGATAAAAGGTACGCCGGGGATAACAGGCTGATCTCCCCCAAGAGCTCATATCGACGGGGGGGTTTGGCACCTCGATGTCGGCTCGTCACATCCTGGGGCTGGAGAAGGTCCCAAGGGTTGGGCTGTTCGCCCATTAAAGTGGCACGCGAGCTGGGTTCAGAACGTCGTGAGACAGTTCGGTCTCTATCTACTGTGGGCGTTAGAAATTTGAGTGGATCTGATTCTAGTACGAGAGGACCGAATTGGACTAACCTCTAGTGTATCTGTTGTCCCGCCAGGGGCACCGCAGAGTAGCTACGTTGGGAAGGGATAAGCGCTGAAAGCATATAAGCGCGAAACCCACCACAAGATGAGATTTCTTTTAAGGATCGTGGAAGATGACCACGTTGATAGGCTATAGATGTAAAGGCAGTAATGTCATAGTCGAGTAGTACTAATAATCCGTAAGCTTATGTACACCCTTTTCCTCCCGTCCAAAAGACGGGAGGGAGAAACTTTCTAAACTATTTATATTTTTTATCTCAGTATGTTAAGATATTTGCTCGACGCGAGCGGTTATAAGTCAGGTGTTATAAGTGAAAACTAAAAACAATAAACTACAAACCAAAAACCTTAAGGTGGTTATTGCGGCGGGGCTCACCTCTTCCCATCCCGAACAGAGAAGTTAAGCCCGCCTGCGCAGATGGTACTGCAGTTTTGTGGGAGAGTATGTCGTCGCCTTTCTTTAAGAACCCTATTCTGAAAATGAATAGGGTTTTTTGTTTAAAATGAGGTACCTTAGCTCAGATGGTAGAGCAATGGACTGAAAATCCATGTGTCCCTGGTTCGATCCCTGGAGGTACCACAAAATGCTCGGATGGTGAAATTGGTAGACACGCTGGACTTAAAATCCAGTGGACAGAAATGTCCGTGCGGGTTCAAGTCCCGCTCTGAGTACTAAAAAAAAGCGCAATTACTTATACAGGATCAATGCGAAAACCTGTGGAGGTTTAAAATTGTATTTACTTTATTTGGATCTCCTCCGCATTTTTCAACTATATCCTTGATAATTAAAACTTTTAATTCTTGTGCAAACTTCAATTTTGCAATTTTATATCCTTTGAGTTCATTGAGTTTTTTATAAACCACTAATAAAATAGCTGTTATCAAAGTCATATACATTATTACTTTTACTCCATTGATATTTCTGCTTAACAAATGACTAAAATTTAGATTCTGTTTTATAATTTAAAAAACACTTCTATTTCCCATCGTTGTTTATAAATTTCTGCCACATCCTTTGTTGTTAAGGTTTTACTGTTAGTCAAAAAAATAAAACACTTCACTATTTTCCTTTTCTTTTGCAACGATTAACCGCAGGAATTTTTGACTTTTTTTATTTCGTTTGTCATATAATTTTACCTCTAAATCTTGTTCTAATAGTAATCTTTCTGTTTTTTTCATCAATTTCAAATTCTTTAATCGTTTCAAAACGAGTCTAATTATTCAATCTTGTTACAAAGGTTAAATTATCCTCGTTGAACTCTTCAAATGTTGCTCTTGCTTGAATGCCTCTGTCAAAAACTAAAATATTATCCACACTTAATGAACATTCTTTTATCAATTCTTTTAAAGCAAAATCCTCGGAAACAAACGGCTGTTCTGTAAAAATTTTTGAATGAACCGGTATGTTTGAAAATGCTATGCTAAATTTTACAAATTTCTTGTCTCCTTGTTTATTAATTTGCATCCCTTCTTTTAATAATTTAGAAGAAATACTAACCAGCGTGGAATCAAAAGAAATAATATTATGTTTTTTCTTCAAATATTTATCTTGATACTTTTTTAGGCAACTATTGAATATTGCTTCAAAATAATCAGCGTTTATATTTACCATCGGTCTCTGATCGAATTGTATTTTACTCCTTGATAACTTGTATTGGCAATACTTTTGAACGCCAACGAATGATAAAATTCTTCCATTACTCGCAAACTATTGTGTTTGATGTTTAACATCGAAAACAATAGTAATTGAAACATCGTTTGTCCATGAAGTTTCTTTACTTGATGGTCAACATTATAAACGAGTGATAACTTCTCTAATTCTCTTTGCGGAATATATTCTAAAACTTCTTCTAATTTCATAAGTCTGTTTTAGACTCAAATATAATAACTTTGAGGTTTCGAACACTTATGGTTCAAGTCCCGCTCTGAGTACAAACTAAGCTTCAATCGGCTACTTGCTCATTGGAGTTTTTTTTATTGAAATTGCAGCCTTAAAAACTAAAAGCTTCTCGCTTATCCAATATTGCGTTAGGGATGGAAGCGGCATCCTTTTGCTTTTTCCTTTAAAAAGCAAAAGATACAGCGTACAGCCCGGCCCATAGGGAAACGCCATAAAAATATAGATACTAAAAAGTTCAAATAAAAGAGTAATACCTAAATAATCTTAGACATTATTAAAAAGCATTTTAAAGGCGATATTAAAAAAATTATAATACCAATTTTTTAAAATAAAAAAACCTGCAAAGTAAGTTTGCAGGTCTAATAATTATTATGATTTAAATATGTTTATTTAATCAAATCAAAACTTCTCTTTACAAAAGCTGTAAGTTCTTCTCCTTTTAATAAATTTTGAGACAATTTGGCAAGATCTAAAGCTTGTTTTACCAAATTTTCCTGTGTTGATTTATCTTCGGTGTTTAAAATATTCGAAGCCAAATCAGAATTAGTATTTACTACTAAATTATACATTTCCGGCATATTGCCCATTCCAAACATTCCACCACCACCAGACTGGCTCATTTCTTTCATTCTACGCATAAATTCTGGCTGAGTGATTATGAATGGTGCAGCTTGACTGTCCATCGCTTCTAATTGAACAGAGTATGCTTTTGGAATGTAAGCTTCTAATGAAGTTTTCAAAGTTTCTTTTTCTTCATCAGATAATTTAGAAATTGTATTCTCATCCTTTTTAATTAGATTGTCAATATGATCAGAATCTACACGAACAAAAGTCAGATCTTTGTTGTCACCTTCTATTTTCTGAATTAAATGAGATATAATAGGAGAATCTAAAAGTAGTACTTCATATCCCTTTTCTTTTGCTGTTTGAATATAAGAGTGCTGAGCATCTTTATTTCCTGCGTATAGAACTACCAGTTTACCATCTTTATCTGTTTGATTTTCTTTTATCTTCTCTTTTAATTCTTCAAGAGTAAAATAGGTGTCATCTACAGTTGGGTACAATACAAATGCACCAGCTTTTTCATAGAATTTATCTTCGGATAGCATTCCATACTCTAAAACAATTTTGATATCGTTCCATTTTTGTTCAAAATCAGCACGATTTTCATTAAATAAAGCTTTTAATTTATCAGCTACTTTACGTGTAATATAGTTTGAAATTTTCTTTACTGCACCATCAGCTTGTAATCCTGAGCGAGAAACATTTAGTGGTATATCCGGAGAATCGATAACTCCTTTTAACATAGTTAAAAATTCAGGTACAATTCCTTCAACATTGTCGGTAACGTAAACCTGATTTTGGTACAATTGAATTTTATCTTTCTGAATTTGCATATCAGAACCTAATTTAGGAAAGTATAAAATCCCTGTTAAGTTAAATGGATAATCTACATTTAAGTGAATGTTAAATAACGGTTCTTCAAATTGCATTGGATATAATTCTCTGTAGAAGTTTTTGTAATCTTCATCAGATAATTCAGAAGGTTGTTTTGTCCAGGCAGGATTTGGATTATTAATGATGTTGTCAGTTTCAACTGTTTCATTAACGTAATCTTCAGGTGCATCTTCTGGTTTTGGAAGTGTTTCTGTTCTTGTTCCAAATTTAATCGGAATAGGCATGAATTTATTATATTTATTCAATAACCCACTAATTTTAGAATCTTCTAAAAACTCAAGAGAATCTTCTGCAATATGCAAAATAATTTCAGTACCACGTGAAGTTTTGTCAGCTGGTTCTAAAGTAAATTCAGGGCTTCCGTCACAAGTCCAGTGTGCAGCTGGTTCATCTTTATACGATTTTGTAATGATTTCAACTTTTTCAGCCACCATAAAAGCAGAGTAGAAGCCAAGACCAAAATGTCCGATGATTCCGGAATCTTTCGCAGAGTCTTTATATTTGTCTAAAAACTCCTCAGCACCAGAAAAAGCTACCTGATTAATGTATTTTTCAACTTCATCAGCAGTCATTCCTAAACCTTGATCGATAATGTGGATTTTTTTACCTTCTTTGTCCACTTTAACTTCAATGATTGGATTTCCATACTCTACTTTTGCTTCCCCAATGCTAATCAGGTGTTTTAATTTTAAAGTAGCATCTGTACCATTCGATACCAGCTCACGTAAGAAGATTTCGTGATCGCTATATAAGAACTTTTTGATTAAGGGAAAGATGTTTTCTACGGAAACATTAATTTTACCTGTTGTCATATTTTTTAATTTTTTAGTTTAATTAGATGATTTTCACTTATTCAAATTAAATACCAATTTTTTTATAGTGACAAAATGTCGGATGTGTTAATTTTGAAAGAAAATAATCTGATTTTGGAACTGAATATATTTTCATGAATTGTATCTTTGTGATACAATAATTGTTAAATGTGTAAGTAATAACTTAAATAATTCTACAAAATGAAGAAATTTATTTTCATTTGCATGATGTCCACGATCTTATTTGCGTGTAAATCAGCTTCATCAACTAATGCTTCTACAGAAGCAACAGAAATTTCAAAGAAACTTGACAGACCAACTCAAGTTGCTATCAAAGGAAATTGGGTACTTACAAATGTTTCTTATGCGGGATCTGATTACATTAAGGTAAATTCTTTTGATCTTGCAGATTCTAAATGTTTCATCGGCAGTACCTGGAATTTTATTTCCAACAATAATAAAGGTACAATGACATTGAATTCTCCGAGTTGTACAGCATTTACTTCTCCAATTGTCTGGAGTATTAATAATCAGGGACTTTTTGTGTTGAAAATTGTTGATCCGGGAACAAAATCAAAAAATGTCAGAACAGGATACTTGCTAAAAGTGGCAGGATTAACTGATAATTCATTTCAGTTGATTGATACAATTAATGTTGGTGGACAATCTAAAGATGTCACTTACCAATTTCAAAGATCTAATTAATTTTAAAGAAGAATAAAAAAAGATGAAAAAGATAACAGTTTTAGGATTGAGCAGCTTACTTGTATTAGTTAGTTTATTTGCAAGCTGCGATTCAGTTAAAAATGCTAATAATACTCAAAAGGGTGCCGGAATTGGTGCCGTTGCAGGAGGTGTAATTGGAGCTGTATTAGGTAATAATTTAGGTAAAGGCGGAAACGCTGCCCTGGGAGCTGCAATTGGAGCTGCTGTTGGTGGAGGTACAGGAGCACTTATTGGAAATAAAATGGACAAACAGGCTCGTGAAATTGATCAGGCTTTACCAGGTGCTGATGTTGAACGTGTAGGTGAAGGTATTCACTTAACGCTTAATGAAAATGCTGTTCGCTTTGATACCAATAAATCAACTTTGACTTCACAGGCAAAAGCAAACTTAGATAAATTAGTTCCGGTATTTAATGAGTATGGAGATACTGATATTCAAATTTTTGGATATACGGACAATACTGGTAAACCAGAATATAATTTAACTCTTTCAGGACAAAGAGCTGCATCTGTAAAAGCTTATTTAGTTTCAAAAGGATTACAGTCAAGCCGTTTTAAAACTTCAGGTTTAGGAATTGCTGATCCGATTGCATCTAATGAAACTGTTGAAGGAAGATCTCAAAACCGTCGTGTTGAGTTTGCAATTACTGCAAATGATAAAATGGTCAATGAAGCTAAAGCGCAGGCTGGAAAATAATTAAATTGCAATAAAATTTATTAAAAGCTGTTTCTTAATTGAAGCAGCTTTTTTTTGCCTTTCGAAATTAAACATTGTAAATTTGAACTCTCAATTAGAACACATGCTTGACATTCAAAATATTTCATTTTCGTATACCGATAAACCCGTTATAAAAAACGTTTCTTTTAGCATAAATAAAGGAGAGAACATTGCTATTATTGGTGAAAGCGGCTGTGGAAAAAGTACGCTTTTAAAACTTATATATGGACTATATGATCTGGATGAAGGAAAAATTTTTTACGAAGAGAAACCAGTTTTAGGTCCAAAATATAACTTAATACCTGGAATGCCTTACATGAAATATCTGGCTCAGGATTTCGATTTATCGCCTTATGAAACAGTTGCTGAAAACGTAGGAAAGTTTCTTTCTAATGGTTTTGCCAATATGAAAAAGCTGCGTGTTCAGGAGCTTTTAGAAATGGTTGAGATGGAGCAGTTTTCAAATGTTAAAGCGAAATTTTTAAGTGGCGGACAGCAGCAAAGAGTAGCATTAGTTCGTGTTTTGGCATTAGAACCTGAAGTAATTTTGCTTGATGAACCTTTTAGCCAGATTGATGCTTTTAGAAAAAATGCCTTACGCCGAAATTTGTTCCGGTATTTAAAGCAGAAAAAAATTACCTGTATTATTGCGACACATGACAGTACTGATGCTTTATCATTTGCCAATGAAGCTATCGTTATGCGCAACGGTGAAATTATTACTAAAGGTAATCCGGCGGAAATTTATACAAATCCATCTTCGAAATATGTTGCATCTCTTTTTGGCGAAGTTAATGAAATCCCAACTCATTTATTGCGGCTTTCCGAAGATGAAACTGAAAAAGCATTAGTTTATCCGCATCAGTTAATCATGGTTGAGCATTCTGATTTGGAAGTTAAAGTGAGAAGAACGTATTTTAGAGGGAATCATTATTTGATTGAAACTGTTTACAAAAGACAATTGATATTTTTTGAGAACGAGTTTGATTTACCTCTTGAAATAACTATTTTCTTGGGGCTTAATACTTAACGGAATAATACATCATGAATATCTTCTGTTTTGTCAAAAACACTTTTTGCAAAAGGACAAAGCGGAATAATTTTCAGTCCATTATTTCTGGCATAATCTACAGCCGCCATAACTAGTTTTTTACCAACCCCCTTTCCGTTAAATTCTTCATTTACTTCAGTATGGTCAATGATGAATTTTGCATCTCCGGCCCAGGTATAAGTCATTTTTCCAGCTTGTTTGTCGTCTTCTATAGCTTCAAAATAGCCTCTTTTGATATCGTTTATTTGTTTGATTTCCATGATAATTAAATTATAGTTGTTTGTATTTTAATAGTGTTGGTAAGTGTTTTATGAATTGGACATTTATCGGCAATTATATGCAGTTTTTGTCTTTGGCTTTCATCAATCTCTCCTGTTATTTCAATTTTCCGGGTGAATAATGAAACATTTTGTTCGCTGTCTTTTTCTAAATCTACTTTGATATCAATTTCCGAAACATTCCATTGTTTTCTGTTGATATACATTCGTAAGGTAATTAAAGTACAGGAAGCTAAAGCAGAAGCCAAAAGTTCAGACGGACTAAAACCTAAATTTTTCCCTCCAACTTCCTGTGGTTCGTCTGCGATTACAATATTCCCGCTGGCTGATGTTATTTCTGTGCGATACAATCGTGTATCTATTTTTGCTGATAATGTTTCCATAGTTATTTAATTCTTGGTTCTGGTAATGGGACAAATTCGGTTTCTCCCGGAACTTTAGGGAAAGTCTGTGCTGTCCAGTCTTGTTTGGCTATCTCGATAAGGTTTTTATCAGAAGATACGAAATTCCAAAAGATAAAATGTTCCTCAGGAAAAGGTTGTCCGCCAAAAATATATACAGTTGAATTGGCTGCAATTTCAAACTCACAAAGCGTACTGTCATTAGTAATCAAAATTTGTTTTGGATCGTAAACGTGTCCATCGCTTTTAATGTTCCCTTCTAGAATGTACAAACCACTTTCTCCGAATAAATCTTTTCCGATATTGATTTTTCGAGCTTCCTTGCTTTTAATCTCAATAAAATATAATGGACTGTAGACAGGAACCGGAGATTTTTTCCCGAAAGCTTCCCCGGCAATCAGTTTATATGAAACGCCATTTTCTTCCCAGGCAGGAATATCCTGACCTTCAACATGAGTGAAATTCGGATCCATCTGTTCCAGTTCTTTAGGAAGCGCCACCCAAATCTGCAATCCGTGAAGCATTTTGTCTGAATGTCTTAAATATTCGGGAGTTCTCTCAGAATGAACAATACCTTTCCCGGCTGTCATCCAGTTTACGGCACCTGGTTTTATTTCTAATTCAGTTCCTAAACTATCGCGGTGCATAATGCTTCCTTCAAACAAAAAAGTGAGCGTAGAAAGTCCAATATGCGGATGGGGCGGAACATCCATATTTTCGTATTGATTTAAATGTGCAGGTCCCATATGATCGATAAATACAAATGGTCCAACGGCTCTTTTTTCACGGAAAGGTAATAATCTGCCTACCATAAAATTGCCAATGTTGGCAGCACGTTCCTCGATAATTAAACTAATATTTGACATAGTTGATTTTATTTTAAAACAAAATTACAGCAGTGGTGCGAGTGTGTCACTTAATTTAGATTAAGAAAAGTCATTATAGATTTGTATTTATAAAAATAAGAAATAAAAGACATTGAACTATACAAATTATAACAAATCAATTTATGCTAAGTTGAGAAATATGTTTTAATTAATCAGTTCAAATTCTAAAACGTCACTTTCAGTTCCATTAATTATAATCGATAAGTGATGAATTCCTGTATGAAAAACACGGGTTGTAATCAGTTTAAAAGACTGGTTTCTTTCAATTTTCGTTGATTGGTTCGGAGAATATTTTTTTTCACTGATTTTAAACACTTTCTTAGCCAGATGTCCTTTAGCTTTTTTGTAATGAACCGCATATTCTAAACGAACTGTTTTAGGTTCTTCATTTTTGTTGTTTATATGGAAATGAAATTGCAGATAATCTCCAATTTTTACAACAGGTGTTTTGATTTCAAAAGATGAAAGTTCAATATTCGTACTTTCTAAGCCGTAATGACTTAAAATTTCAGGGTGTCCCTGCTTTAATAAAGTGCGGCATCCATGTTTGATGATTCCATCAGTTTCTTTGCTATGATTTTTCCATCTGGAAGCGATTTCGAGTACCATTTCCGGATTATCTTTTGCAATATCGTTCAAATTATTGGCAACACTTCTGCGAACATATTCTGAAGGATCATTTTTTAAATTTTCTAAAATAGGAAGAATAGAAGTTGGATCTTTTTTCAGAAAAGGAATTGCCATTGCCCATGGTAATCTTGGTCGTGAACCTTCACTTGCTAATCGGCGTACATGGTGATTGTCGTGTAGAGACCATTTTATCATTTCGTCAATCATTTTTTCTTTATATTTTAAAATAAAAGGACGTACAGCAAACTCGCAACTTATAAACTTTGTTATGGAAACGAAAGCTTTTACTGAAGTTTCAAAATCATCTAAACCGTACATTTCGATGTAGTCGGCAAAAAAAATAAAAGCCAGATTGCCATCGGTAAAACTATTTTTCTTTAGGTTTTCGATTATTTTGTCAATTAGAGCAACTGCTTCAGGGAAATTTTCAGGCATAAACTGATGCAGAACAACTGTTGTGTGCTTCATCCGGTCTTTCCATTCTTTTTGAATAAAATTACCTTCGTAAATGGCATCGATGAATTCCTGTTTTTGAAATGAAGGATGTACTTGGGCGACAGCCTGTCCAAATTTTTCGTAAAATGTAACGGAGTATATGTCTTTAATTAATCCCATGAGTTTTTATTTTGAATCAACTTCAAAGATATTTAATGTTGTTATTAGTGTAGAACAAAAAATAAAAATGTTTAAATCTGAAAGATTAAGTTTCATTTATAAGAACTTATTTGCTCCATATGTTGATGCTGAATGAAAGATAAATAACAAGCGTATTTGACTTTTCGAGTTGAAGTAACTTTCAAATCCACAAAATAAGTCCTATTTTAGCATCTTAATAAAATTTAAGAAAATGATTAGCGAAGCAGAATTTCAAACCGAATTACAATTATTGATAAGTAATGCAATTCGGGAAGATGTAGGTCCGGGAGATTTTAGTTCATTGGCATGTATTCCTGATACTGCAAACGGACAAGCTAAATTATTGGTAAAGGATCAGGGTATAATTGCGGGAGTCGAACTAGCTAAAATGATATTTCAATACGTTGACCCAAAATTGAAAGTGAAAACTTTTATTGAAGACGGTTCTCACGTGGAATATGGTGAAGTTGTTTTTGAAGTTTCAGGAAGTTCACAAGCTATTTTGAAGGCTGAAAGAGTGGTTTTGAACACCATGCAACGCATGTCTGCAATTGCTACGAAAACAAATCATTTGATGCAGCTTTTAGAAGGAACTGGCGCTAAAATATTAGATACACGTAAAACGACTCCCAATTTCAGAGTGGCCGAAAAATGGGCGGTAAAAATCGGGGGCGGAGAAAATCATCGTTTTGCTTTGTATGATATGATAATGTTAAAAGATAATCATATTGATTTTGCCGGAGGAATTACATTAGCAATAAATAAAACAAAAGAGTATTTAAAAGCTAATAACCTGGATTTAAAGATTATTGTTGAGGCTAGAAATCTGGATGAAATCCGTGAAATCTTATTGAGCGACGGAGTTCATAGAATCTTAATTGATAACTTTAATTATGAAGATACGAAAACTGCGGTAGCATTAATTGGTAACAAATGCCAGACAGAATCTTCAGGTAACATCAGCGAAAAAACGATTCGTGAATATGGACTTTGTGGTGTAAATTATATTTCATCAGGTGCTTTGACACATTCAGTTTATAATATGGACCTTAGTTTAAAAGCTTTCTAGAAACAACTTATCGTAGTAAATTAGAGTTTGTAATCTAAAATTTAGACTCAACTAACTAACACTATTCTATATGTCGCAGGAAATAGGAAATCGTCTGGAGAAAATGCCAATTGTGCGTTTTTTGGTTCGATTTTTAAAGAATATTAAATTACCATGGTTAGAAGGTTTTTCGTTGTATGATTTACTCGAAATGTATATTTTGGGTATCCTGGAAGGGGCTTTTTCATACCATGCCAGTGCAGTCTCATTTAGTTTCTTTATGGCTTTATTTCCTTTTGCGCTATTCATCCTCAATTTGATTCCTTATATTCCAATTGAAGGATTTCAGAATGATTTTCTACAGTTTGTGCAACAGGGAGTTCCGCCAAATACCTACGATGCGATTAGTAAAATAATAAGTGATATTTTAAATAATAGTCACTCAGGCTTATTGTCATCGGGATTTTTGCTTTCAATTTTTTTGATGGCAAATGGTATTAACGGTATTCTTAGCGGTTTCGAATCGTCTAAGCATGTTTTTGATAAGCGTGGCTTTTTTAGTCAATATTTAGTAGCAATTGCGATTTCGCTTGTAATGACGATTATATTATTTGTAACTGTTGCTACAATTGTTGTTTTTGAGGTGTTCATTCAAAAAACGATGATTCAGGATGTGCTGAGCGACCGAATTCCTTTGATTATTTTAGGAAGATATTTGTTTGTTATGCTGATGATTTTGATAACAACTTCAATATTATTGCGTTATGGAACCAGACAATATAATAAGGTCCCTTTTATTAGTATAGGGTCAGTTTTTACAACAGTATTAATTGTTATATCTTCGTTCTTTTTTGGGATTTGGGTTATAAAATTTTCGAAATACAACGAACTTTATGGTTCTATTGGCACATTATTAATTCTAATGTTTTATATTTGGATAAACTGTATGATACTGCTGCTGGGGTTTGAACTCAATGCTTCGATCAGGAAATTAAGACAAAAAAATAAATAGGATTATGAAAAATTTGATATTAGCCATTGGTGTTTTTTTTCTAACTTTAAATACTGTTCAGGCGCAAAGTGTTGTTGGGAAATGGAAAACAATTGATGATGAAACTGGCGAAGTAAAATCAATAGTAGAGATTTATGAAAAATCCGGAAAAATCTACGGAAAAGTTGTAGATATACTACGTGCTGATCATAAAAAAGATGTATGTACAAAGTGTGATGGAGCCGAAAAAAATAAGCCTATTTTAGGTATGATAATTATTAACGGACTTAAAAAAGACGGCACTGAATATAATGGAGGAACAATTTTAGATCCAACAAATGGAAAAAAATACAAGTGCTATATTACTCTCGATTCTGCTGATAAATTAAAACTACGTGGTTATATTGGGATTTCTATTGTAGGAAGAACACAATACTGGGCACGAGTTAAAAATTAATTTAATAAAATGCGAAATTTAGCATCCATAATTTTATTCTTAGCAACACTATTTGATAGTTCGGGACAATCTAAGAATTCACCATTACAATTAAGTCATCTTACAGGTGACTTTTATGTTTATAAGACATTTCATGATTACAAAGGAACACTGGTTTCTGCAAATGCGATGTATCTTGTGACAGATAAAGGTGTTGTTTTGTTTGATGCGCCCTGGGATGAAACGCAGTATCAGCCTTTATTGGATAGTATAAAAACAAGGCATAATAAAGATGTAGTAATGTATTTCGCAACACATTCTCATGAAGATCGGGCAGGAGGTTTGAATTTTTACAGACAAAAAGGAATTAAAACGTATACCATAAAAGCGACAGATCAAATTCTTAAGTACGATAACAAAAAAAGAGCCGAATTTATAATTCCGAATGATACTACTTTTACAGTTGGGCAACATACCTTTGAAGTTTATTATCCTGGAAAAGGGCATGCTCCGGATAACGTTGTAGTTTGGTTTGATAAAGAGCAAGTACTTTATGGAGGCTGTTTTGTTAAAAGTACAGAAGCAAAAGATTTAGGCTACCTGGGTGATGCAGATGTGAAAGAATGGGAAAAATCAATCCAAAAGGTACAAGCGAAATTTAAGAATCCAGTTTATATTATCTCGGGCCATGATGATTGGACGAATATAGGATCTTTAAAGCATACTTTGAAAATGGTTCGGAAATACAATACTGCACAATCTTCGGGTAAAAAATAATTCATCAATTTTAAAATAATTACATGTTTTTTGTCGAAGTTGTTTTACCTCTTTCTTTAGCTAAAACCTTTACGTATCGTATTTCTGAAGCTGAATTCCATTTTATTAAAAAAGGAATGAGGGTAGCAGTACCTTTTGGTAAAAGCAAAATTTACACAGCATTGGTTATTGATCTGCACCAAAATGAACCAAGCTTGTATGAAGCGAAAGAAATCCATCAGATATTAGACGAAAAGCCAATTGCAACCGAAATCCAGATTAAACACTGGCTTTGGATCGCAAACTATTATATGTGCGGGATTGGAGATGTGTATCGTGGTGCTTTTCCTGTCGGATTATTATTGGAAAGCGAGACGATTATTTCGCATAAACCAAATGTTACGGTAAAGGATAGTGAACTTTCCGATGATGAATTTTTGATTTATGAAGCTTTACATCATCAAAGTTCACTTAAGGTTCAGGATATCATTTCAATTCTGAATAAGAAAAATATACTTCCGGTTCTTCAAAAAATGATTTCAAAAGATATTATTGTTTTAGAAGAAGAAATAAAAGAAAGTTATAAGCCAAAATTGGTTCGCTATGTAAAACTGCATTCGAAATATGAATCGGACAGTGGTTTAAATGAATTGTTAGAAATACTGAAAAATGCCAATAAACAAAAAGAAATTGTTTTAGCATATTTTCAAATTAGTGCTTCAGAAAAAAAGCCTATTACAGTAAAGAAATTGACTGAGGTTTCAAATTCGACATCTACAGTTGTAAAAGCATTAATTGAAAAAGAAATTTTTGAAGAATATTATTTACAGCATGACAGAGTTTCTTTTGAAGGAAGGGCTTCAGAAAAACAATTATTGTTAAGCAAAGCCCAGGATACAGCTTTAACTGAAATTAAAAATAGCTTATCAGAAAAAGAGGTTTGTCTGCTTCATGGTGTTACTTCAAGTGGCAAAACAGAAATATATATTAAGTTAATTGAGGAGTATTTAGAAACAGGAAAACAAGTTTTATATCTTTTACCTGAAATTGCACTCACGACACAATTGGTTTCCCGTTTGCGACTTCATTTTGGTGATAAAGTAGCTGTTTTTCATTCTAAATACAGTAATAATGAAAGAGTAGAAGTCTGGAAACAGACACTCGAAAATTCAGAAAAGGCTCAAATTGTAATAGGGGCGAGGTCAGCTTTGTTTTTACCTTTTAATAATCTGGGTTTATTGATTGTTGACGAAGAACATGAACAGACTTTTAAGCAGACTGATCCTGCACCAAGATTTCATGCCCGTGACGCGGCAATTGTTTTGGCCAATTTTCATGGCGCCAAAGTGCTTTTAGGATCTGCAACTCCAAGTATTGAGACTTATTATAATACTCAAATTGAAAAATTTGGTTTGGTTACGATTACGGAACGTTATAATAATGTACGAATGCCGGAAGTTGTTTTGGTAGATTTAAAAGACAAGCATTTTAGGAAAAGAATGACAGGGCACTTTAGCGACCTTCTGATTGAGGAAATTGCTGAAGCATTGTCTTTAGGAGAACAAGTGATTTTGTTTCAAAACAGGAGAGGCTATTCTCCTGTAATAGAATGCCTAACCTGTGGTCATGTGCCGCATTGCCAGCAATGCAATGTAAGTCTGACTTATCATAAAAACAAAAATCAACTGCGTTGTCATTATTGCGGTTATTCAATAGCAAAGCCAACGCATTGTCATAGTTGTTCCAGTATTGACTTGACTACAAAAGGTTTTGGTACAGAACAAATAGAACAAGAACTGCTCTCTCTTTTTCCGAAAGCAAAAACAGGAAGGATGGATCAGGATACAACTCGCGGAAAATTTGGTTTTGAAAAAATCATAGATACTTTTAAAAATAGAGAAATAGATATTCTAGTTGGTACCCAAATGCTCGCCAAAGGACTAGATTTTGATAATGTAAGTCTGGTCGGAATTATGAATGCCGATAATATGCTGCATCATCCTGATTTCAGGGCTTTTGAACGCAGTTTTCAGATGATGACACAAGTTGCAGGAAGAGCCGGAAGATCTGAAAAACAAGGGAAAGTGGTGATTCAGACTTATAATCCAAATCATAATACAATTCAACAGGTTACGATGCATAATTATGCAGGTATGTATAAGGAACAATTGTATGACAGGAAAATCTATAAATACCCTCCTTATTTTAGAATTATAAAACTGACTTTAAAGCACCGTGATTTTGATAAATTAAAAGAAGGTACGATGTGGATGTATCAGGTTTTAAGCCAAAATTTGAATATGCCTGTGTTGGGTCCGGAAGAACCGGCAATTAACAGGATAAGAAACGAATATATCAGAACAATTTTGATTAAAATTCCTCACAATGTTCCTTTAGGAGCAACAAAAAAAACTATTCAGAAAATGTTGAATAGTTTTGAAGCAGTTCCGCAATACAGAGCTATAAAGGTAGTTGTAAATGTAGATTTTTACTAATTATTTACGGCGTTGACAACGCTCTTACTAAATCTTCTTTTTTGTTTCGGCTAAGTGGAATCTTAGTGATGCCAATTTCTGCAAATTTGCTGTTGAAGCGTTCCACTTTATCAATGTTAATAATATATGATTTATGAACACGGATAAATTTTTCTTTTGATAAATCATTCTCAAAAGATTTCATTGTTGATAATACCAAATTGCTGTCATCTTCAGTAACAACCCTTACATAATCTCCAAATGCTTCAATCCATTTGATTTTTGATGTGAAAATTTTAAGTTTCTTAAGGTTGCTTTTGATAAAAATGTGTTCGCCTTCTTCTTCCTTTACTTCTTTCTTAAGTATATGCATGTCAATTGCCCTTTTCACAGAAGCATTAAAACGCTCAACGGCTATAGGTTTTTGAAGATAATCTGTTGCATCATAGTCAAAAGCCTTCAATGCATATTCAGCTTTAGAAGTAATAAATATGATCTGAGGTTTTGATTTTAAACCATCAAGAAAGTCAAAGCCGTTAATAACAGGCATTTCAATATCCAGAAATATTAAATCGATATTGTTTAAAGACATACAACTTTTTGCCTCAATTGCATTAGAAAAATCACCAATCAGGTGTAAACCAGGATGATTGTTGACTAATTTTGCAATAATTGCCCTCTGTATAGAACTATCATCTACAACAACACAGTTTAGTTTCATAAGAGTTAGATTTAATAAATTCAAGTTTACAATAGTAAATGTATTATTTTTTTGGAAAAAAAACTAAGATGGATGCCTGTTTTTTGCATTTCAACGAATAAAAGAAAAAAAATGTTGGTTATTAAAATATAATGGTTACTTTTGCACCCAATTTTAACAAATAAATATTGTATTTATGAATCATTATGAAACTGTTTTCATTTTAAATCCCGTTTTATCTGAAGTTCAGGTAAAGGAAACAGTAACGAAATTTGAAGAATTTCTTACTAGTAGAGGAGCTGAAATGGTATCGAAAGAGGATTGGGGTCTTAAAAAAATGGCTTACGAAATCCAAAACAAAAAAAGTGGTTTTTATCACTTATTCGAATTCAAAGTAGCTGGAGAAGTTCTGATTGCTTTTGAAACTGAATTCAGACGTGACGAAAGAGTTATGCGTTTCCTTACTGTAAGTCTGGATAAACATGCTATTTCTTGGGCTGAAAGAAGAAGAGCTAAACTTAAATCTACAAAAGCTTAATTATCATGGCAACATTACAACAATCTGCTTCAGGAAAAAAAGACGGGGATATCAGATATCTAACGCCTTTAAACATAGAAACTAACAAAACTAAAAAATATTGTCGTTTCAAAAAATCAGGAATCAAATATATCGATTATAAAGATGCTGATTTCTTATTGAAATTTGTTAATGAGCAAGGAAAAATTCTTCCTCGTCGTTTAACAGGAACTTCATTAAAATACCAAAGAAAAGTGTCTGTAGCTGTAAAAAGAGCTCGTCACTTAGCTTTAATGCCATACGTGGCCGATTTATTAAAATAGTATAAAAAAACTCTAGGCGCTGGTTTCTGTAAGGCAGAACCTAACTTCTAAAAATTATAAGGACAACAACATGGAAATTATTTTAAAACAAGACGTACAAAATTTAGGATTTAAAGATGATGTAGTATCTGTAAAACCTGGTTATGGCCGTAACTTTTTGATTCCTCAGGGTTTTGCTACTTTAGCAACTCCTTCTGCTAAAAAAGTTTTAGCTGAAAACCTAAAACAAAGAGCACACAAGGAAGCTAAAGTTGTTGCTGATGCAAAAGCGTTAGCTGAAACTTTAAAATCTCTTGAAATTAAACTTACTGCTAAAGCTGGTGGAGAGAAACTTTTTGGTTCTATCACAAACATCGATATTGCAGAAGCTTTAGAGAAATCAGGTAATGCTATTGATAGAAAATTCATCACTAGTGGTATCGTAAAACGTACTGGAAAATACTCGGCAAGCATCCGTTTACACAGAGATGTTATTGTTGATTTACCATACGAAATTGTTGCTGAAAAGTAATAACATTTAATAATATTAAAAATCCCGATGTACATCGGGATTTTTTTGTTTTAAGAAACGAATAATGATTATTGGGATAAGTTGTTGCTAATAATTATAGAGAAATATAAAGTCTAAAAAAAAAATGAAATACGCAAGATTGACAAAAGAACAGTTTGATGAATTACATGCAGAATTTGCAAGTTTTTTAGCTACGCAAGCTATTGACAAAGCAGAATGGGATTCTTTAAAATTGAATAAGCCAGAAGTTGCTGAACAGGAATTGGATGTTTTTTCAGATTTAATTTGGGAAGGCGTTTTGTCAAGAGCAGAATTTTTAGAACATTTTTCTAAAAATCATATTTTTTTATTTCAATGTTTGGAAACTCATGTGCAATCTATTGTATTGAAATCCTTAGCTCCGGAAATTGATTTCCTGACTAAAGATGGTTTGCAATGGTTGAGTGATAATATGTTTACAGATGTGATAGAAATGAAAACAGGAAAGAAAATTTTTACTGAAGATCGAAATTTTTCGATTTTTGAATTAATAAAACAAGGTGCTTTTTTAAGCGATGGGCAATTATTTAAACAAATTAATTCAATTTTAGAATCATAGTACTTTCTGTTTTGATATTTAGATAGTTAAAGGTTTTTTTTGTTTTTTTTAAGTTTTCTAATACTTTCAACTTTTCTTTAATCTTTTTTTTGTTTCTCTACCGATATTTTTACCTGTTTTTTTGCGGTTACTTAAATGTGAGTGTTGATTTTTTATTGAGCAAATAACTTTACTTTTTACGTATAAATATATTTTTTATAACTTTTTTTTATTTTATTAAAATGAAATTATAGAAAAATAATCATTTTTTATTGATGCTTCAAGAAATAGAAAGTGGCATTGGTTACGGAGAAACCCGATTAATTAATAAATTTAAAAATGGTGTAAAATGTACTGAAGAAGAACATTTATTAAACCGGCGCTCGGATTTCATCATTATTAAAAAATAAATTAGTGTTTTTTATTTAGGTTTTTGATTATCACTTTTAAAAGTGCAGAAAGTAAAACCATTTGGGAGCTGGTTTTTTTTTAATTCTTTTTTAAGAATAATGGACAAGAAGAAAATCAAATTGCAAATTTTGCAACTTGATTTTTGATTTTATAAAAGTTTTAGTTTTTAATATTTTACAATAAAAAATAATCCTAATTTTGAGATTGGGTTTTTATACATTATAATCAGTACTATTTTTAATATTTATGAGTATTCAGGAGACAATTCAGAATTTACGAAACGAACTTAATCAACACAACTACAATTATTATGTGCTTGATGATGCTACAATTTCTGATTATGATTTTGATACTAAACTAAAAGAGCTTCAGGATTTAGAAAAAAAACATCCTGAATTTTTTGATGAACATTCTCCGACTCAAAGGGTAGGCGGAATGGTGACTAAAAATTTTAAAACCATAGCACATCAGTTCAGAATGTACTCTTTGGATAACTCTTATTCAAAAGAAGATTTAGTAGATTGGGAAAATAGAATCCAGAGAGTTCTTGGAAATGTCGATTTACAATATACCTGTGAATTAAAATATGATGGGGCTTCAATAAGCATTACATACGAAAACGGAAAACTGGTTCAGGCTTTGACACGTGGAGATGGTTTTCAGGGTGATGAGGTTACAAATAATATTAAAACCATTAAATCAGTCCCATTGCAATTAAAAGGGAAGTATCCTGATAAGTTCGACATTCGTGGCGAAATCATCCTGCCTTTAAAAGGTTTCGAAAAAATGAATCAGGATTTAATTGAAATTGGTGAAAGCCCATATTCAAACCCAAGAAATACAGCTTCCGGAAGTTTAAAGCTACAGAACAGTGCTGAGGTTGCTAAACGTCCTTTAGAATGTTTATTGTATTCGGTTACAAGCAATAATTTACCTTTTTCTTCTCAAATTGAAGGGTTACAATTAGCAAGAGAATGGGGATTTAAAGTGCCAAGTGAGGCGAAATTAGCCAATACGATGCAGGAAGTTTTTGATTTTATTGATTATTGGGATACCCATCGTCACAAATTGCCTTACGAAACAGATGGTGTCGTGGTAAAAGTAAACAGTTTCCGTCATCAGGAAGAATTAGGTTATACAGCAAAATCACCTCGTTGGGCAATAGCATATAAATTTAAAGCAGAACAGGTTTCGACCAAATTAAAATCAATTTCGTATCAGGTGGGCCGTACAGGTGCAATTACTCCGGTGGCAAATTTAGAGCCTGTTCAATTGGCAGGAACAATTGTAAAAAGAGCTTCATTGCATAATGCCGATCAAATCGAAAAATTAGATATTCGAATAAACGACACTGTTTTTGTTGAAAAAGGAGGCGAAATTATTCCGAAGATAATTGCTGTGGATTTAGAACAGCGTCCTCAAGATTCACAAAAAACGCATTATATTACTCATTGTCCGGAATGTGAAACAGAATTGGTTCGTACAGAAGGCGAGGCAAACCACTATTGCCCGAATTTCTATGGCTGTCCACCGCAGATTATAGGCAGGATCCAGCATTATATTTCGAGAAAAGCTATGGATATTGAAGGTCTTGGCGGTGAAACAGTAGCCTTACTTTTCAAAAATGGCCTGGTTCATAATTATGCTGATTTATATGAATTGAAAGTAGAAGACATTTTGCATTTGGAAAGAATGGCGCAAAAATCTGCTGAAAATCTGGTAAACGGTGTTGAAAAATCAAAAGAAATTCCGTTTGAAAGTGTTCTTTTTGCATTAGGGATTCGTTTTGTAGGTGAAACTGTTGCCAAGAAGTTAGCCAGACATTATAAAAATATTGATGCACTAAGTAAGGCTTCTTTAATGGAATTGATTTTAGTAGATGAAATTGGAGAACGAATTGCAAAAAGCGTTATAGAATTTTTCGAGAATGAAGAGAATCAAAAAATAATTGAACGATTAAAAAGATATGGTGTTCAGTTTGAAATCGTTGAAAAAGTAAATCCTGATGCAACCAACAAGTTTTTAGGAAAAACCTTTGTAGTGTCGGGAGTTTTTACTGAGTTTTCAAGAGATGAATTAAAGAAAACCATAGAAGATAACGGCGGTAAAGTGGGAAGTTCAATTTCTGCCAAAACAGATTTTGTAGTAGCTGGGGATAATATGGGACCGGCAAAATTAGAAAAGGCAAATAAATTAAATATTCAAATACTATCTGAACAGGAATTTATAACCAAACTGAATGAAAGCGAGTAGACCGTCATTGATTTTATACTCGATTGCATTTTTTTTTACAATCGTGTTTGATATTCTTCAATATGATTATCTGACGGTTTGTATGAAATCGATTGTCATTCCTTCTGTTTTCTTTTATTTTTATTCGTCAAATAATTTTAAAATTGATACAACTCAGATTTTAATTTTTGCTTTATGCTTTGTTGGAGAAGTATTTCATCTTATGGATGTAGAAATTTCTACTCTTGGATCTTCAATATGCTTTCTGTTTGTTTACTCTATATTAATCAAAAAAATCATTGTTGAAAAGATAAAACTTAAAAGAGCAGACCTGTTGCCTGTAGCTATGGTAATCTTAATTATTATCTATTTATTGTTTTCTGTTTTAAGTTTGCAGTTTGACAAAATCAAAGACTTTCAATTTCTATACTCTATTTACGGTATTGTATTAAGTGTGTTAGGGGTTATTTGTTATACAAAATATATAACCAGAGGAACTTACGTTAGTTTACTGCTAACAGTAATGATTACCTGTTTTATAATTTCTGATATCTTTTTTATTTTTAATGAATATTTCTCCTACTCTTTAGTATTAATCCTAATTAGGGACATTGCGCAGATTCTGGCGTACTTTTTTATGGCAAAATATTTTATAGTATCAAATAAAAAGAGGGTTAAACAATAATTGATTTCCCTTGATTAGTATGTGACTTATTTTTGTCAAAATAAAAATCGATCCGGCCTAAATTTATTCCGTAGCATCCTACCTGATTTATCAGAACATCTTCGCCAGCTTTATTTTTTACAATAGTAGGTTTGTCCAAAAAGGTATGTGTATGACCGCCAATAATCAAATCAATGTCTTGTGTCAGTTCGGCTAATTTTAAGTCACAAATTTTTGCCTCGTTTTCTTTGTATTTATAGCCCAGGTGAGAAAGACAGATGACAAGGTCACATTTCTCTTGTTTCTTTAACAATTGCGTCATATCCTGCGCAATTTCTACAGGATTATTGTAAACAGTTTCCTTGTACATTTTTTTGTCAACCAATCCTGCAAGTTCTATTCCTAAACCAAAAACACCGACCTTAATTCCGTTTTTATTGAAAATTTTATATGGTTTTACAAGTCCGTTCATGATTGTGTTTTTAAAATCATAATTCGAGCAGATAAAATCAAAACTGGCATGCGGCATTTGTGCGTACAATCCATCAAGACCATTGTCAAAATCATGGTTTCCAATTGCAGAAGCATCATATTTCATCATGCTCATTAGTTTGAATTCAAGTTCTCCACCGTAATAATTGAAATAAGGGGTTCCCTGAAAGATATCTCCGGCATCTAGTAAAAGCACATTTGGATTTTCTTTACGAATAGTTTCAATAAGCGCAGCTCTACGTGATACACCACCTTTGTTTGGATTACGAGGGTCATCAGCCGGAAAAGGATCTATATGGCTGTGCACATCGTTAGTGTGCAGAACAGTTAGGTGTTTTATATCGTTTGTTTCAAAACTGCTCAATGACAGACCCAGGCTTAATAAAGCCGTACCAGCAGCAGTTTTCTCAATAAATTCTCTTCTTTTCATTTTGTGTTTTTTTTACGAAAACGCCGGTTTTTTATTTTGGATTCAAGTGTTTGATTATTCTTCTGTAATTCTAATATTTTTTGGAATAGGAATCGTATCTACTTCTTTAAAATAATCAATTAATACATTTCGAAGTTTATAGTCCAGGTCATATTTCTGTAAAGCTTTGAGGAAAAAATTCATGCTGTCCCCACCATTTGCCAGATAATCGTTTGTTGCCACATAATACGTTTTAGTAATGTCAAGAGGTTTTTCCTGAATTTGAATATTTTTTGCAGTATTATCTTTTGAAATTGTAAAAGTCATACCGGCTAAAGGGTGGGCTTTCTTTTGCTTAATTATATCCGAAGCCATTTCCAGAATCTGGTCACCTTTTAAAGCGAGGACAACTAAATTGTTTTCAAATGGCATAATTTCAAAAGCAGTTCTTGTTGTTACATTTCCTTTAGGCAATATAGCCCTTATTCCACCATGATTTAGCAAACATAAATCGATGTCTTTTTTTTCACGGATCTTAAAAACCTGATTTGCTTTTTGTAAACAAACATCAGCTATTAGGTTTCCAATATTGGTTTGCCACTTTCCAATACTTTTGTCAAGTGTTTCCGGACAATAAGCTAATACACTGTCTAAATCTTTATTGATGTGATCACGATAAGGTTTAATAAAGTTTTCTATCTCAGGTGTCTGATTATTTTTTTCAGAAATAGGAAGTTGTTTTCCTTCTATTTTATCTAGATAGTAATTTTTTTTACTGCATGATAAAGTAAATAAGAATGTTAAGAATATAACAAAAAGTTTTAAAAATCCGTTATACTTTTTTAGTTTTACCATCTTAAATGAGACTTAAATAATTAATTTTGTAATCTGGTAAAAGTACTATGTTTTTAAATTACTTAAAGGATTTTTTTATAAAAAAAACATTAAAAAATAATTTACGTAATGTAAAAAAAGAAGTATTTACCAGTAATATAAAAACAATTGGCTTGTTGCTTGATGAGAGTGATTTCAGGCATTCAAAAGCACTTATTGAGGAGTTAGTTTCTAAAGGGATTGATTCTGAAAGAATTAAAATTGTGGTGTACAGAAATAAATTTAAGGATAAAAAAATATATTCTTTTCCAACTTTTTCCAAAAAGCACATAGATTGGAAAGGGGATAGCAAAGTGGATTTTTTAACTGAATTTATTGAAACAGAATTTGATCTTTTGATTAGTTATTATGATGTTCAGAAACCCATTTTGAAACTGATTACGAATCAATCAAAAGCAAAATTTAAAGTAGGATTTGCATCAATAGATAAAGTTATAAATCGGTGGATGATCAATACTTCTTTAAGTAATTATAGACTTTTCGTTTTCGAATTGTTCAGGTATTTAAAAAATATAAAGTAAAAATATAATTTAGATTATGCAATCATTAATAGGAACAGGTGTTGCCCTTGTCACTCCATTTAAAACAGATTTTTCAATTGATATCGAAGCTTTGCACCGAATCGTTAATTTTTCGATTGATGGAGGAGTAGAATATCTTGTAGTTATGGGTACAACTGCTGAAAATGCGACTTTAACACAAGACGAAAAAGAATTAGTTATTAATACTATTGTTGAAGTTAATAACGGAAGATTGCCTTTAGTTCTTGGAGTTGGGGGTAATAATACTATGCAGGTTGTGGAGGAATTAAAAACAAGGGATTTTTCTGCCTTTGAAGCTATTCTTTCTGTTTCTCCCTACTATAATAAACCTACGCAGGAAGGAATTTATCAGCATTTTAAAGCCATTGCAGAAGCTTCTCCAGTTCCGGTAGTTCTATATAATGTTCCGGGAAGAACATCAAGTAATATGGCGCCTTCAACAGTGGTTCGTCTTGCAAATGATTTTGACAATGTTGTAGGGATAAAAGAAGCGGCAGGAGACATGGCTCAGGCTTTACAACTGATTAAAAATGCGCCAAAGGATTTTCTGGTAATCTCAGGAGATGATATGATCGCTTTACCAATTGTATTGGCTGGCGGGGCAGGAGTTATATCGGTTATTGGACAGGGATTCCCAAAAGAATTCTCAGAAATGATTCGTTTAGGCCTGAACCGAAAAGTAAATGAAGCTTTTAAAACCCAATACTTATTGTCTGATTGTATTGATATGATTTTTGAACAGGGAAATCCTGCCGGAATTAAGCATGTGTTCCAGTCTTTAGGAATTGCTGATAATACGGTTCGTTTACCATTAGTTTCAGTTGATGAATCATTAGCAGACCGATTAGATAAATTTGTAAAAGCAGCATTAAAATAAATACAATAATCCCCGTATTTTATTGTATCAAAAAATATTTTGTAGTAGCTAAATTAATAACTAAATTTGCCACCGAAACTTCGGTGTGATTTTGCTTTGGCATAATTGTCTAAGAAATCATAATAAAAGTAAAAAAATGAAAAAACTAGTATCGCTGTTAATTGTTGTTGTCCTTTTTTGCTCTTGTAGTGATTATCAGAAGGCATTGAAAAATGAAGATGTTGCGGCAAAATTTGAAATCGCAACAAAGATGTATGAGGCAGGGAAGTATAATAAAGCAATTAGACTTTTTGAGCAATTAGCACCTACATACAGAGGGAAGCCTCAGGCAGAAAAACTATTCTATATGTTTTCTCAGTCTTATTATAAAACAAAACAGTATTATTTAGCAGGTTACCAGTTTGAAAGTTTTGTTTCGGGTTATCCTCGAAGTGAAAAAGTTCAGGAAGCTGCTTTTTTAGGAGCTTACAGTTATTCTAAATTAACTCCTGTTTATAGTCTTGATCAGGCAGATACAGTAAAAGCATTAGATAAATTACAAGCTTTTATTGATAATTATCCAAACTCTGAATATATTGTTCAGGCGAATGAGGCTGTTAAGGTATTAAGTGGAAAGCTTGAAAAAAAGGCATATGAAAATGCAAAAGGGTATAACACTATTTCTGATTATAAATCGGCATTAGTGGCTTTTGATAATTTTATCGCTGATTATCCAGGAACTCCATTTAAAGAAGATGCGTTGTTTTATAAATATGATTCAGCATACCAATTAGCAATAAACAGTATTCCTGCTAAAATGGAAGAGCGTTTAAATGTTGCAAAAGTGGCGTATAACAACTTGTTGAAGTTTAAAAGCGATACAAAGTATAAAAAACAGGCAGACGAAATGAATGCCAGGGTAGAAACAGATTTACAAAAATTTACTAAATAAATAAAGTCATGGATTTAAAAAAGACGAATGCTCCTGTAAATACAATAACTTACAATAAAACAGTTATTGAAGAGCCAACAGGAAATGTGTATGAGGCAATCACTATTATGGCTAAAAGAGCAAACCAGATTAATTCTGAAATTAAAAAAGAATTGACTGAGAAATTAGAAGAATTTGCTACTTACAATGACAGTCTTGAAGAAGTTTTTGAAAATAAAGAACAAATTGAAGTTTCTAAATTTTACGAAAAATTACCAAAACCACACGCTTTAGCTGTTCAGGAATGGTTAGACGGTAAAACATACCACAGAAGCTCAAACAAATAATACAGTACAATGTCAGTTTTAAACGGTAAGAAAATTTTACTGGGGGTTTCCGGTGGAATAGCAGCCTATAAAACAGCCTCATTAGTACGACTCTTTATAAAAGCAGGTGCACATGTTCAGGTGATCATGACACCTGCTTCTAAGGATTTTGTAACTCCACTTACATTATCTACCTTATCAAAAAATCCTGTATATTCCAGTTTTTTTAATGAAGAGGATCAAGATGCAGTCTGGAATAATCATGTTGATTTGGCACTTTGGGCTGATCTTATGATAATTGCTCCTGCTACAGCCAATACGTTGTCAAAAATGGTAACGGGAAATAGTGATAATCTTTTAATCGCGACTTATTTATCTGCTAAATGTCCAGTTTATTTTGCTCCGGCTATGGATTTGGACATGTACAAACATCCTTCAACTTTATCTGGTTTTAATACTTTAAAGCAATTTGGAAATCTAATGATTCCAGCTGAAAATGGCGAGTTGGCAAGTGGTTTGTCAGGTGAAGGAAGAATGGCAGAACCTGAAAACATAGTCTCTTTTTTGGAAGCTGATTTAGAAAGTAAGCTTCCTTTAAAAGGAAAAAAAATACTTGTAACTGCGGGTCCTACATACGAAGCAATAGATCCGGTGCGTTTTATTGGAAATCATTCTTCAGGAAAAATGGGCTTTGATATAGCAAAAGCAGCAGCTAATCTTGGTGCTTCGGTTATATTGATAACAGGACCTACTCACTTAAAGGTTGAAAATTCTTTGATTAAAGTTATTAATGTCGTTTCTGCCCAGGAAATGTATGACGCCTGCCATTTGAATTTTGATGATGCTGATGTAGCTATTGCTGCTGCCGCAGTAGCCGATTATAAACCAAAGTTCGTTGCAGTTCAGAAAATTAAGAAAGCTGCTGATGAGTTTTCAATCGAACTGGAAAAAACAAAAGATATCTTGTCTTCTTTAGGAAAAATTAAAAAAAATCAATTTTTAATTGGTTTTGCTTTAGAAACTGAAAATGAAATTGAAAATGCTAAGTTGAAAATCCAGAAAAAAAACTTAGATTTGATTGTTTTAAATTCGTTGCAGGATAAAGGGGCAGGTTTTCAATATCAAACTAATAAAGTTACCTTTATAGATAAGGAATTTAAAATTGAACCAATGGATTTAAAATCAAAAGAATCAGTTGCGGTTGATATTTTAAATAAAGTTATAGGGCATTTTTATGAGTAAATTAGTTACTTTTTTATTGTTTTTGTTTTTTGGTTTTGCACAGGCACAACAGTTAAATTGTACAGTTACTATAAATACAGAAAGGCTGCCAAATCCAAATTTACAGGTCTATAAAACACTTCAGGCTTCTTTGACTGAATTTGTCAATAAAACAGACTGGATGGGAGCTGTTTTGAAACAAAATGAGCGAATTAACTGTTCCATGTATATTACACTTTCTTCACATAATTCTGATCAGTTTTCAGGGACAATACAGGTACAATCTTCAAGATTAATCTATAATTCTACCTATTCTTCTCCTGTTTTTAATTTTAACGATAAAGATTTTAATTTCAGGTATACAGAATTTGAACCTTTGTTGTATAATCCAACTACATTTGAGTCTAATTTAATATCGGTAATATCCTTTTACAGTTATATGATCTTAGGGATGGATGGTGATACATTTCAGTTCGCAGGTGGAAATCCCTATTTTGAAACCGCCCAAAATATTGCCAATATTGCACAGCAAGGCGGCTCCAAAGGATGGACCCAGTCAGATGGACTCCAAAACCGATATTTCCTGATAAATGATATGCTTGCTCCTGTTTATTCAGATTTGAGACAAACTACTTTTTTATATTATTCAGGATTAGATATAATGAATCAGGATTTGAAAGAGGCAAAAGAAAAAATAAAATCTTCATTAATGTTAATAGGTAAACTGAATTCGGTTAAACCAAATGCCTTTTTGACAAGAGTATTTTTTGATGCAAAATCAGATGAGATAGTATCTGTTTTTTCAGGGGGACCCAGTATTACAATTACAGATTTAGTGGAAAATTTAAACAGGGTTTCACCTTTAAATTCTACAAAATGGTCTCAAATAAAATACTAACTGAATTTATACTTCAATAATTTTACTTTTAAAGCTATATGATTACTTCGCTGTCAATTAAAAATTATGCCTTAATTGAAAAACTTTCTATAGATTTTTCGAAAGGGTTTTCTATAATAACAGGAGAAACCGGAGCTGGAAAATCAATTATTTTAGGAGCTTTAGGATTGGTTTTAGGCAAGAGAGCTGATTTGACTTCCCTTAAAAACAAAGAAGAAAAATGTGTCATCGAAGCGCAGTTTGAGATTTCTAAATACAATCTGAAAGATTTTTTTGAATTGAATGATCTTGATTATGAAAATGAAACAATCATCAGACGTGAGATTCTTCCTTCTGGTAAATCACGTGCATTTATTAATGATAGTCCTGTAAATCTTCAGGAATTACAGGATTTGAGTGTGTTTTTGATTGATATTCATTCGCAGCAGCAAACCCAGGAACTTTCAGATGAAGGAGTGCAGTTTAAAATCATTGACGCAATTGCTCAAAATTCAGGAATTATAGATTCTTATCAAAAATCGCTAAAAGTATATAAATCAGATAAATCAAAATTAAATGCTTTGCTTAAAAAACAAAGTGATGCAGGTAAGGAGCAGGAATACAATACTTTTTTATTGAATGAACTAGTCGCTGCAAAATTAAAATCAGGAGAACAAGAAGAACTGGAAGCTGATTTTGAAAAGCTGAATAATGTTGAAATTATAAAGGAATCTATAGATAAATCATTAGCAATTGCAAATGAAGAACAATTTGGTGTTATTCATAATTTGAATGAAATTAAAGCCTCGTTGCAAAAAATTGCAGCTTTTTCATCAGAATATCAAAGCTTGTTTGACAGAATCACAAGCGTAGCAATAGAATTTGACGATGTCTCGAAAGAATTGCAAAATGCAGCAGATAAATTATTAAATGATCCCGAGAAATTAGAGTTAGTAAATCAGAAATTGCAGTTGATCCATAATTTACAGAAAAAGCATCAGGTTACTACTGTAGATGAATTGTTGCAAATTCAGTCAAACTTGGAAAAATCTGTGTTGGAATTAGGTAATATTGAAGAAGAAATAGCAATTCTGTCGAGATCGATCGAACAAAAAACGGAAGAGTTAGATTTGTTTTCAGCTAAAATCCATCAAAATAGAAAAGAAGCAATTCCGGTTTTATCGAAACAGCTAATTTCAATATTGGAAACATTGGGAATGCCCAATGTTCAGTTTAAAATGGAATT
Source organism: Flavobacterium flavigenum (assembly GCF_027111255.2). Lineage (NCBI taxonomy): Bacteria > Pseudomonadati > Bacteroidota > Flavobacteriia > Flavobacteriales > Flavobacteriaceae > Flavobacterium > Flavobacterium flavigenum. The sequence continues at coordinate 4,582,203 of NZ_CP114285.2, forward strand.
AACAGCATCGGACACTTATTTTCAAAATGGAAAAGATGAGTTGCAATTTTTGTTTTCTGCAAATAAAGGAACTGACTTCGGCTTACTGAAAAAAGTTGCTTCTGGTGGAGAAATGTCTCGTATAATGCTGGCAGTAAAGGCAATATTGGCACAATATTCTAAATTGCCAACTTTAATTTTTGATGAAATAGATACAGGTGTCTCCGGGGAAATTGCTATTAGAATGGGAGAGATCATGAAAGAGATGAGTACCAAGATGCAAATATTTGCCATCACACACTTACCTCAGATTGCGGCTAAAGGTGACTCTCATTTTAAGGTATTCAAATCTACAATTAATGATGACACTCAATCAGAATTAAAGCTTTTGTCTCAGGACGAAAGAATTACAGAAATTGCTCAAATGTTGTCAGGAGCCAATATATCTGATTCTGCACTGAATCATGCAAAACAATTATTAAGTTAAAATAGAAATGGAAAGCCTTAGTTATTACGAAAATCAATTTATAAAAGCAGATTCATTAATCTCTGACGGGAATATTGCTGAAGGAAAAGAATTGCTTGAAGAAATATTGTCTCAATATCCGGATTTCGGTAAAGCGCATAATCATTTAGGGTGGATTTATTACAATAAGCTGAGTAATTATGATAAAGGAATTTATCATTATAAACTGGCTATGAAATTTGAACCTAAATATCCTGCACCTTATTTAAATTATACTTACCTGCTTATTGATATCGGAAGGTATGAAGAAGCGAAAGAACATATTAACTTTACTATGAAGACTCTGGAAAATTTCGATTCATCATCTTTTAATAGTGAATTGGGAAGGATGGCAGAGTATGAGAATCAATATATAGCTGCTTATAATTACTATAAGTTAGCCAAAAAGAATGCTTTAAATCCTAATTTTATAGACAATATGGATGCAAATATGAAAAGGGTTAAGGATAAAATGTCTATTTTTGAAAAATTAAAATTGAAATTGAATTAATACAATAAATAATTACAAGATGATCATAGAACCTAGAATGAGAGGATTTATTTGTTTGACATCACACCCAAAAGGATGCGAGCAAAATGTTAAAAATCAAATTGAATATATCAAATCAAAAGGACCTATCGAAGGTGCTAAAAAAGTATTGGTAATTGGTGCTTCAACAGGTTTTGGATTAGCTTCAAGAATTACAAGTGCTTTCGGATCTGATGCAGCAACTATTGGTGTGTTTTTTGAAAAACCATCTGCTGAAGGTAAAACTGCTACACCGGGCTGGTACAATTCTGCGGCTTTTGAATCAGAAGCTCATAAAGCCGGATTATATGCAAAAAGTATCAATGGAGATGCTTTTTCAAATGAGGTAAAGCGAGAAGCCTTAGATTTGATAAAAGCAGATTTAGGACAAGTAGATCTTGTAATTTATAGTTTGGCATCTCCAGTACGTACAAATCCTAAAACAGGTGTAACACATCGTTCAGTTTTGAAACCGATAGGGCAAACATACACTAATAAAACGGTTGATTTTCATACAGGAAAAGTTTCTGAGGTTTCTATAGCTCCTGCTAACGAGGAAGATATTGTTAATACAGTTGAAGTTATGGGTGGGGATGACTGGGCGATGTGGATTGAGGCTTTAAGAAATGAAAATTTATTGGCTGATGGCGCTAAAACTATAGCTTATTCGTATATCGGGCCGGAACTAACAGAAGCAGTTTACCGTAAAGGAACTATCGGTCGTGCGAAAGATGACTTAGAAGCTACAGCTTTTACTATTGCTGATAGTTTGAAATCAATAGGAGGAACAGCTTATGTTTCTGTTAATAAAGCTTTAGTGACACAATCAAGCTCTGCAATTCCGGTTGTACCTTTGTATATTTCTCTTTTATATAAAGTGATGAAAGAAAAAGGAATTCATGAAGGTTGTATTGAGCAGATTCAGCGTTTGTTTAAAGACAGATTGTATGCCGGGACAGAAATTCTTACTGATGATAAAGGAAGAATCAGAATTGATGACTGGGAAATGCGAGAAGATGTTCAGGCAGAAGTGGCAAAACTTTGGTTGGAAACTACCACGGAAACGTTACCGGCTATTGGTGATTTAGAAGGATATAGAAACGATTTCTTAAATCTGTTTGGTTTTGAATTTGCCGGAATAGATTATAAAGCAGAAGCAAATGAAATGGTTCAGGTAGAAAGTATTAAATAATTTGTTTAAATCATTATAAAGGAAAACCATCAACTCAAAGTTGGTGGTTTTTTTATGAATAAAACTTATCTTTGCGCAAAATTTTAAATTTATAAAACTGTCCTTAATTCCCATGTCCTAATTATGGTTTTTTCTTTAATTATACCCGTTTATAATCGCCCGGATGAAGTAGATGAGCTTTTAGAAAGTTTAACGAAATCTGATTATAATGAAGCTTTTGAAATTGTTCTTGTTGAAGATGGATCTTCAATTCCTTGCAAGAGTGTAGTAATGAAATATCAGGGAAAACTAAACATATCCTATTACTTTAAGCCTAATTCAGGACCAGGGGATTCCAGGAATTTTGGGATGATAAAAGCGATAGGTAATTATTTTATTATTTTCGATTCTGATTGTATCATTCCTTCCAATTATTTGACAGAAGTCCGTAAAGAATTAGATAGGGAATATGTAGATTGTTTTGGTGGGCCTGACAAGGCTTTGGATAGCTTTTCAGACATACAAAAAGCAATTAATTTTGCTATGACTTCTTTTTTGACTACAGGAGGAATTCGTGGTGGTTCTGAGAAAATCGGGAAGTTCCAACCAAGAAGTTTCAATATGGGGATTTCAAAAAAAGCTTTTGAAGCATCAAAAGGTTTTGGGAATATTCATCCTGGTGAAGATCCCGATTTATCTATCAGATTATGGAATTTAGGTTTTGAAACGAGATTATTTCCTGATGCATTTGTTTATCATAAACGAAGGATAGACTGGGAGAAGTTCTCTATTCAGGTAAATAAATTTGGAAAAGCAAGACCAATATTGAATAGCTGGTATCCGGAACATAATAAACTTACTTTTTTCTTTCCTTCTTTTTTTATGTTGGGATTATTATTAGCTTTTTTATTGTTAATTTTAAATATTGATATTTTATTACAAATATATTTTGTATATTTCGTTATAATTTTTCTTACATCTAGTGTTGCTAATAAGAGTTTTAAAATTGGATATCTTTCTGTAATTGCTGTTTGGAAACAATTTTATGGTTACGGAATAGGTTTTTTAGAATCTTTTGTAAAAATTATTATTTTAAAGAGAAAGCCTCAGCAAGCTTTTCCTAATATGTTTTTTAGAATATAACATGGCAAAGATTATTGGTTTGACAGGAGGCATTGGAAGTGGAAAGACAACTATTGCGAATTATTTTAAAGAAATGGGTGTGCCTGTTTATATAGCTGATGATAAAGCAAAGGAAATAATGCAGTCTCAATCCATAATTAATGAAATCAAAACTGTATTTGGTGACGTGATATTTGAAAATGAAGTGCTTAACAGGGCAAAATTAGCAGATATTGTTTTTAATAATGCCGATAAACTTAATCAGTTAAATACTATTATACATCCGGCTGTTAAGCAAGACTTTGAATTATGGCTTCAAAAAAATAAAAATTATGATTATGTAATTTATGAAGCAGCAATTTTATTTGAGAGTGGGAGGTACAAAGAATGTGATGTTGTTGTCACGGTTACAGCGCCTGAAGAAATAAAAATTGAAAGGGTTATAAAACGTGACAAAACAAGTAGGAAACAGGTCTTAGAAAGAATGAATATGCAATGGAATGATGAAAAACGCATTCCTATGAGTAATTTTATTATCTTTAATGATACTCATGAAAATGCAAAGCAAGAAGTTGTTAAAATTCTTAAAATTTTAAATATAAAACAAAATCATTCTTAAATGTTAATATTTGGTTAATGTATTATTTAGTATATTGTTAAAATATTAATTTTGTTTCGATGAATAAATTATTTTTTAGAATACTTGTTTTGCTAATGAGTTTATCCTTAATTGGGATAATTCTGGTTCAGGTATATTGGTTCAATTCTTCGTTAGAGAATAATGATGAACAGTTTAAATATCATGTAACGCAGGTAGTTAGTGATGTTTCAGAAACACTTGCAAAACTGGAAGAATATAGTTTTCGGGATAAAATCAATCATATAAGGGATAGTACAGGTAAAATTCCACAAAAAGAAGATTTGCTGGAAATTTTATTTGTTCAAAGAAATACTAAAACAAATAAAACTATTGTTTATAAAAATAGTATTACTTCTGAAAAGTATGATACAAATGGATCAATTTTTAATAAAAAATTCAATTCAGACGGTTTTAAAAGTTTTAGTTCAAAGAGATTGACAGAAGTGTACAATAATAATATTATTGATAATTCAGTTTTAAATCAAAGTACAATTCCAGATATAAAAGTTGAAAAAGATGGTAATCTTGATATTTTAAATAAAGCTCAATTAACAATTACATCTAATGATTATGCGTCAATATTACCAATAGATGAAAGAATTACCAAAGATAAATTAAATTCTCTTTTAAAGAAAGAACTTAAAGAACATGGTATAAAAACTAAATTTGAGTTTGGAATTTATAGCAATGGTATTCCTACAAAAGTTAAGTCGGATGGTTTTCATTATGATAAAGATGCGACTTACAGTATTCCTGTCTTTACAGACAATGAAGGGAATAGTAAGTATGAGCTATTAGTTACTTTTCCGTATAAAAAGAAGTTTCTGTTATCTCAACTGGTAAGCATTACAATACTATCTATAATTTTTACATTAATTATTGTAATCGCATATACAAGTGCTCTAAATCAGTTAATACGACAAAAGCAAATATCTGAAATTAAAACAGATTTTATAAATAATATGACGCATGAGTTTAAAACTCCTATTGCTACCATAAATTTAGCTCTTGATGCGATTCGTAACCCCAAAATTATTGAAGATAAAGAAAAGGTATACCGTTATCTTCAAATGATCAGAGATGAAAATAAAAGGATGCATGCTCAGGTTGAAAATGTACTCCGAATTTCGAAACTGGAGAAAAAGGAACTAGATATCACCAAAGAGCCTACTGTAATTCACGATATTATTGAAGATGCAATTGAACATGTAAATTTAATTTTAGAAGACAAACAAGGTACAATTGTAAAACATTATAATGCGGCAAGAACTACATGCCTGGTCAATGAAGTTCATTTTACAAATGTATTGGTTAATATATTAGAAAATGCTATAAAGTATTCTCCGGATGTCCCTGAAATAGAGGTTTTTACAGAGAATATTAAAGATATGATCCTGATAAAGATAAAAGACCATGGGCTAGGAATGAGTAAAGTAGCTCAGAAGAGAGTTTTTGAGAAATTTTACAGGGAACATACAGGAGATCTTCATAATGTAAAAGGACATGGCTTGGGGCTTGCGTATGTAAAAAGAATAGTTGAAGACCATAATGGTCAGGTTTATGTAGAAAGCGAAAAGGGAAAAGGAAGTACCTTCATAATAAAAATACCACTAATAAATTAAAATATGGAAAATATTAATAAAAGAATACTTTTAGTAGAAGACGACCTTAATTTTGGTGCAGTTCTTAAAGATTATTTAATGCTAAATGACTTTGAAGTTACGTTAGCAAAAAATGGTATGGAAGGTTTCGAAAAATTCAAGAAAGACGTTTATGATTTATGTATTCTTGATGTAATGATGCCTTATAAGGACGGTTATACTTTAGCTAAAGAAATCAGGGAAAAAAATAGTGAAGTGCCGATTATTTTTTTAACGGCAAAATCTATGAAGGAAGATGTTTTAAAAGGATATAAGGCGGGTGCTGATGACTACCTGAACAAACCTTTTGATTCTGAAGTTTTATTGATGAAAATCAAAGCTATTATTCAAAGAAAATCATCTGATACAAAAGCAGAGCAAGTTCAGTTTGAATTTAATATTGGTAAGTTTCATTTAAATTCTAAATTAAGATTTTTAACCTTTCAGGATGAAGAGCCAATAAAGTTATCTCCTAAAGAAAATGAGTTGCTTAAAATGCTTATTTTGCACGAAAATGACTTAATGCCAAGAGAGTTAGCCTTGACGAAAATCTGGAGAGATGATAACTATTTTACATCAAGAAGTATGGATGTTTATATTGCGAAACTTAGAAAATATCTAAAAGCCGATGAAGATGTTGAAATTTTAAACATTCACGGAGAAGGTTTTAGACTTGTAGTTAAAAGTAAAGCAGTATCTGAATAAATTTAAAAAAGCTCTGAAAACTCAGAGCTTTTTTTATGGATTAAATATTTTAAATTTAAATCAGGTTAACGCTTAATGTGATTTCCGTTTTTAGTAGTTTAGAAATTGGGCAAATTTCTTTTGCTTTAGCTGCAATTTCTGAAAACTTTTCAGCAGTTATGGAAGGAACTTTTCCTTTCAGTTCTAAGTGAATTAAAGTAATAGAACCATCTTCAAAAGTAACTGTTGCTTCTGTAGATAAATCGTCTGCAACAAATCCCTCTTCGTTTAATAAAAAGCTTAATTGCATTGTAAAACAGCCAGAATGTGCTGCTGCAATAAGTTCTTCAGGATTGGTTCCTACTCCTTCTGCAAATCTTGTTTTGAAAGATAATTGTGCATTATTTAGAGTTGTACTTTGTGTGCTTATTAATCCGGTTCCTTCCATGCCGGTTCCTTTCCAGTTTGCGTTAGCTTTTCTTGTAAATTTCATTTTGTACTTATTAAAGTTAATAATTATATATTTAAATTGCCAAATGATGACCTTTTCAAATATAGTCAATATTTTACAGATTAGTTTTATTAATTTGTTGCTGGAAAGTAAATTAATTAAAAAAGGTGTAATGAAAAATTTTCTCATTACACCTTTTTTATGATTAAATTTTTTTTAAAAAAAACTATTCCTGATTTAGGTTTCGTAACTGTTTAAGTTTGTCTTTCCATAGTTCAAGACTTTCTTTATGGATAGCAATGTTTTTGCGAACTTCAAGAACAATCGAGTTTTCTTTTTTTGCATTTTTAGTATTCGTAAAGAACTGAATGTTATTTTCTAATTGGAATATTTCATTCTGTACTTCTTCAATTTTACGCATTATAAAAATCTTTTCATTATCTAATTTTCGCGTATCATTGCTTTCAGATAAAGAATCAATCCTGTTTGAAAAACGCATCATTTCAGTATCCTTCTTGCTTAAGCTTAGTTTTTCAAAAAGAGCATCTAAGATTTTATTGAATTTACCCTCAATGTGGCGTCTTGAAAAAGGAACTTTTCCGAATCCTTTCCAGGTTTCAATATGTAATTTAATAGCATCTAAATCTGTTTTGTGATCGCCAGTAAGTTCAAATGTTCTTAAAGTATCTAGGTATGCTTTTTTATTGTCAAATGCAGCAACTTCTTCTTCGTTTTCTTCAGATTTGTGTTCTTTTAATTTGTCAAAATAATGGTTGCAGGCGTCTTTAAATTCTTTCCAGATTTTGTCTGAATATTTTTTAGGAACATGACCAATTTGTTTCCACTCTTCCTGAATTTGTTTCATGATTGGAGTAGTAGCATTAAAATCAGTGCTTTCCTGTAATTCCTTTGCTTTTTCAACCAAGGCCATTTTTTTATTTAAATTGTCGTTTTGATCTTTTTTGATGTCTTTATAAAACGAGTTTTTAAAAGAATTAAAATTTCTAACGGCAGTTTTAAATGCAGCCCAGGTTTGTTCGTTTACGTCACTTGGTACTTTTCCGGCAGCAAAAAATTCATTTCTAAGTGCTTCAACTTTTTGTATTTGTACCAGCCATTGCGAATGGGAACCTACTTTTTCAGTGGCTAAAGTTTCAATTGAAGCAATGATTTCTTTTTTAATTTCAAGATTTTTTTGCTCGTTTTCTCTTTGGCTTTCGAACAAAAGTTCCCTTTTATCGTGTATTTTTTTAGTTAGCTCACTAAATTTATTCCAAATCGTATCACGATGTTCTTTCGATACAGGACCAATATCTTCTTTCCAGATTCTGTGTAAATCCTGTAATTCACGAAATGCCTTATTAATGTCTGGCTCGCTCACTAATTCTTCAACACGGGTAATTATCTTTTGTTTTTGTTCAAGATTGTATTTGAAATCAAGGTCTCTTGCTTCACGGTCTAGATGAAGATAATCATAAAAATTCTCAACATGAAAATGATAATTGTTCCAGACATGATTGTACTTGTCTTTTGGAATCGCTCCGGCGTTTTTCCATCTCTCTCTTAATTCATTAAAATGTTTGAGAGTGTCTTTGATATTTTCCTGTGGATTTATAAGTTCTTTTAGTTCCTCTACTATAGCAAGTCGGATTTCTAAATTTGATTTTAAATTACTTTGTAAATTTTTAAAGTGTGCATTTCTTTTTTCTCGAAATATGTTATAATATTCGTCGAACTTCGATTTTAAAGGAGAGTGATACTGAAATTCTTCATTAGGATCCTGATTTGAAGCATTGAATTCTTCTTTTTTCTCTTCTATAAAGTGATTGAATTGAAGTAAAAATGATTTTTTAATTTCTTCTATATGATCTTTTACAGACATAACTTTGTCTGTGTTTACAAGTTTTTTTAATTCATCAACAAGTTTGTCTAACGAAAAAGTATCATAATCCTCCATAGGAATATCATGACGTTCCTTTAGTGTCTCGTCTTCGCTTTCTTCAGCATTAGAATTTGTTATAGCATCTAATACTTCCTGATGATTTGTTTCTTCAGCTTGAATATTTTCTGTTGTTGCTTCAGAAATTGATGTTTCTGTTGCATCATTTTGTGAAGAATCATTCAGGTTGATTTCTGATTTTCCATCTGCTTTCTGCAGGTTATCATTCTTTTCTTCTAACATTTTTAAATGTATAAGGTTATATTTTAAACATTGCGAAAGATAGTAAAGGTGTTTCTAAATACAAAATAAATCGTTTGTTTATGTGTTTTTCGATTTAAAAATCTCATTTATTTATAGGATGTAACTAATTAAGGAGAAATTTAATTTTTCAAATATATGTTAGAGTTTGTTTTAAACAAAAAAAACTGCCTACACTTTTGAGACAGTCTCTTTTTTGTATTTGTATGAAAAAATCTTTATTGCTGCTTAGCAGAGGTTTCAATCTCAAAAATCAAAGTTGCATTTGGCGGAATAACTCCACCGGCACCTTTTTCTCCATAGGCTAAATTTGAAGGAAGAAAGAAGATGGCTTTGTCTCCGTCTGTCATCATATCAAGTGCTTCAATAAATCCAGGAATCATGCCGTCTTTTTTTCCTACAGTAAAAGGAAAAGATTTATAACCTCCCTGTACATCCCTGTTAGGATTATATTTTCCGTATGCTTTTTCTACATTTGGCATACTGCTGTCAAAAAGATTTCCGTCTTCAAAATATCCTGCGTAATGAAAATAAATCGTAGATCCTTCGGCACCTTTTACGCCAGTTCCTTTTTGTGTAATTACATATTTTAAACCAGAAGCAGTTGTTGTGGCTTTAGCTTTCATAGCTTCAAAATAAGCCGCTTTTTCTTTAACTACTTTTTGCGCTTCTCCTTTTTTAGCTTCTTCCTTTTTAGCATCATCAGCAATAACTTTTAATGCATCAAATTTTTTGGCAGCAGCACCTTTGCGTGTAATGGTAATTTTTGTCATGATATCATCCTGAACAATTTTATTCACATTGTCCATTCCTGAAACTACATGGCCAAAAATAGTGTGTTTTCCGTTTAACCACGGAGTTTCTTTGTGTGTGATGAAAAACTGGCTTCCATTAGTCGCCGGACCGGAGTTGGCCATTGCCAAAATACCACCTTTATCAAATATTAATTCTTTAACGAATTCATCTTTAAAAGAATATCCAGGGCCTCCTGAGCCGTTACCGTCAGGATCACCTCCCTGTATCATGAAATCATTGATTACTCTGTGGAATTTTAATCCGTCATAAAATGGTTTTCCTTTCAGTTTTTCCACTTTAACATTAGGATTTTTACCTTCAGCCAAAGAAATAAAATTGGCAACCGTTACAGGCGCTTTTACATATTCCAGAGTTAAAACAATATCACCTTTTGTTGTTGAAATTGTAGCAAAAATACCTTCGTTAGGATTTTCCTTCGGAGTTACTTTTGCCTGTGTTTTTGTTGCAGGTGCTTTTGATTTTGCTGCAGGTTTTTTAGTGGTTTGCGCTTCAATATTAAGTATTGTAAGGCAAAATAGAAATAAAAATTTAAATTTCATTATATTTAAAATTATGTGTTTTTAAGTGTTATTATGGCTTTTCTAATAATTGAATTTCGAAAATAATATTAGCATTTGGCGGAATAACACCACCTGCTCCGGTTTCGCCATATGCGAGATGTGACGGAATAAAAATAACGGCTTTATCGCCAAAAGAAAGCTGCTCAATTCCTTCAATAAATCCAGGAATCAAGCCTTGTTTGTTTCCGGCCGTAAAAGGTATTGGCTGATATCCGTTTGCATCGGCTTTTGCCTGAATAAATTTTCCAAATGTTTTTGAAATCTCAGGAGAACTGGAATCAAATAAAGTACCATCTTCTAAAAAACCTGAGTAACTAATGTAAACTTGCGTACCTGCAGCTGGTTTTTTGCCTGATCCCTTTTCAGTAATCACATATTGTAAGCCACTATTTGTTTTTGTAGTTTTTGCTTTTAAAGCGTTCAACGATGCTGCTTTTTCTTTTTGAACTCCGGCATATTTACTTTGCTCTTTTGCAATTTCTGAAAAATAATCATGGAATACTTTTACTGCGTCAAACTTTTTGGCATCTTCACCATTTCTGATAATAGTTACAGAAACAACAGTATCGTCCTGAAGAATCTTATTGACTACCTCCTGATCTTTTGCATCAACAACATGTCCAAAAATAGTATGTTTATTGTCTAGCCATGGAGTTTCTACATGTGTAATGAAGAATTGGCTGCTGTTTGTTCCCGGACCGTTGTTAGCCATTGCCAGAACACCAGGTTTATCAAATTTTAGATCTGAGAATTCATCTTTAAATTTATAACCCGTATCTCCAGAGCCTGTTCCTTCCGGATCTCCGGTCTGAATCATGAAATTTTCAATAACCCTGTGAAATTTCAATCCATCAAAAAAAGGCTTTTTTTTCAGGTAATCTTTCGTTACAAATTCATTCTTTCCTTCTGCTAAGGTTATAAAATTAGCAACAGTTACAGGTGCTTTTTTATAATCTAATGCAACTATAATATGCCCTTTGTTCGTTTCAATATCAGCATATAAACCATCAGGTAAATTGCTGTTTTCGTTTTTACAGGAGTAAAATGAAGTAACGGCTAATAGTAATAGTAAAATACTCTTTTTCATTTTTAAAATGTTGTTTTATGGGTTTAATGTGTCTTTTTTAGCTGCAGCCGATGGTTTTGCTGCTATAGGTTTTGGAGTTTGTTTCGTTGTAGTTTGTCTTGTGGAGTCTCTAGCGATAGTTCCTGTTGCATTAGGATCCGGAACGAAATTGCGTAGCGTGACTGTGCAGATTAACGACTGATTGGTTCCGATTTTTTTGTTGTCTCCGTGATATCCATACGCAATATGGGATGGGAACAGGAAAGTTACAGTTTCGTTTTTATGCATCAATTTGATTCCGTCTCTCAATCCCATCATGATGTCTTGTTTATCTACATAATAGGTTTGCGGGCCAAGTTCGGCTTCAGAATAGATAATTTTGCCCTCAATGTCTTTTATTTCTAAATTAAAATAGGCAATATCTCCTTTTTTAGGGGTTTGCGTATCCGTTAGATTTTTTTGGTCATAAGTTAGCCAATATCCTTTTCTGGTGGCGTAGTATTTTACTTTTGGATTGTTTTTGATAATTTTTTTTATCACATCCTCTTCACTCGCAACCAGTTTTTTGTTTCTGTCGGCCGATTTTTTCATAAAGGTACCGGAAGCCTGGGAAATAGGTCTTCGGGCTTCTTCGTGATGTTTACAACCAATGAATAAAACAGTAAAAAGCATGGTATAAATGCTTCGTTTTAAGTAGTTCATATTAGGCTATTTTTAGTTTAGTTACTAAATCTTCAAACTTTTTCAGGGTTTCTTCCATTGAAACTTCTGATCTTCCGCCGGCAGCATTGATATGTCCGCCACCATTAAAATGATCTCTTGCAAACTGATTTACATCGAATCCGCCTTGTGAACGAAAAGATATTTTAATAATGTTCTCTTCTTTATTTTCGATGAAAATAGCCGTAAAAACAATATCTTTTATGCTTAATCCATAATTTACAATTCCTTCTGTATCACCTTTTACATAATTAAAAGAATCCAATTCTTCCTGAGTCAGGGATGTATAAGAAGTTTTATGTGCCGATAGAATTTTCATATTCTGCAAGGCTCGTCCCAGCAGTTGTAGGCGACTGTACGAACTATTATCAAATAATAAAACGGGTATTTCGGTATTATCTGCTCCTAAATCAATCAATTCTGCTACTATACGATGCGTGTTTCCTGTTGTTTTAGGAAAGCGAAAGGAACCTGAATCAGTTAATATTCCGGTATAAATGCAGGTTGCAATAGTTTTGTCTATGTCTTCTTTTTTGTTTAAAAATAAAATGAAATTATAAATCATTTCACAAGTTGAACCAAAAGAAGTATCAGAATAGGTGTAAGCTGCATAATCATGTGGCTTTTCATGATGGTCGATCATGATGAAAGGAGCTGTCAGTCTGGCTAAAGTATGTTCCATTTCACCCGTACGATGAAAAGCATTAAAATCAAGTGTAAAAATCAGCTCAGCCTCTTCTAATATTTTCGTACAGTTTTGAGTGTCTTTTTCAAATATTTGTACAGTTTCAGAACCCGGTAGCCACGCTAAGAAATCAGGAAAATCATTTGGAGCAATCACCGTTGGCTGATGATTGTTTTTTAATAAAAAATGGTATAGTGCCAAGGTAGAACCCATAGCGTCGCCATCTGGTCCTCTGTGCGGAATTATTGCAATTTTCTTTGGGGCAGCAAGCAACAATTGTATTGCCTGAATATCTTGTATTTTCATAGTGTGCGAATTTACATTTTTTTAATGTAATGCTGAAATCATTTTATAGATTAACACACTTTTACAAATTATGAGTCAGGAGTTAGAAGTTTTGAAATTTCGATTTTTTTGATTTGAAATTTATCTTTTGATACAACTTATATTTGGCACCTTTTACAATTTGAGACTTATAAATACCAACAGAACCCGAAGAAAAATAAGCAACTGTACAGGCTATAGCAATAAATATCCCTGGCTGAAATCCAAATAATTCCATTCCCATAATAGTGCAGGCAATTGGGGTGTGCGTAGCACCTGAAAATACGGCTACAAACCCCAGACCAGCCAAAATCGCAATTGGCATTGGGATAATAATGGACAATGCGCTTCCTAAAGTAGCACCCACAAAAAATAAAGGTGTTACTTCGCCACCTTTAAAACCGGCACCCAAAGTGAATCCGGTAAACAATATTTTAAGTAAAAAATCATACCACGGATTAGCATTTGAAAACGAATCTACAATTACCGGAACACCTAACCCTGAGAATTTTGTGAGTCCGAAACCAGCAATGGCAATGGCTAAAATGATTCCTCCCATAAAAGGTCTTAATGGCGGAAATTTTATTTTTTTTGAGAAAAAAGAACTCCAAAAATGAACATTTCTGGAAAAAAGCAAAGCAGCTAATCCGGATAGTATTCCAATAATAATCGTGTAAAATAATGTAGTGAGATTAAATTCTGGAACAACCGGAATACTATAATGTGTATGTTTTACCTGCCAAAATTCAACAGTAAAATAAGCAATATATGCCACTAAAAATGACAAAACGATACTTTTAAAATTTATTTTACTGAAATATAAAACTTCGAGCGCAAAGATAGCGCCTGCTAAAGGTGTTCCGAAAACGGATGCAAAACCTGCACTGATTCCAAGAATAATCAGAATTTTTCTTTCGGAATGATTTAATTTGAAAAGTTTTGTGAATTGATCGGCGATAGCACCGCCCATTTGTACAGCAGTTCCTTCACGTCCGGCAGATCCGCCAAATAAGTGAGTAAGTAACGTTCCTAAAAGTACTAAAGGAGCCATTTTAAGCGGAATTACTTTCTGAGGTTTTTCATATTCCTCTAATAGCAAGTTATTGCCTTTTACAACAGATTCGCCCCAATAGTAATAACTGAATCCAACTAATAATCCGCCTAAAGGCAACAGCCAGATAATCCACTGGTGTTGAATTCTAAATTGTGTAACAAATTCTAGTGAAACTAAGAAAAAAGCTGATGCAGATCCTGAAAAGCAGCCAATTAAAACACAAATGAAAATCCATTTTAAAATTGTCAGAAGTGCTTCTTTTGGTTTTTGAAAGTTCATTTAAAAAGATTTGCCACGAATTTCACCAATTAAAATGAATTTTAAAAGTCTGTGATGAAATTCGTGGCAAAAAAAAATTATTCCTGTACTACAGCTGTAAATTCAATTTCAACTAAATATTCAGGTGCAACCAATTTGCTGATTTCATAAAAACCGGTAGTTGGTTTAACATCTTTGAAAAAAACGGCATGCGCTCTGGCAACATCTTCAAAAGTAGCAATATCAGTTGTGAAAATTCGGGTCCTGATAACGTCTTTCATTCCAACATTCAAATCTTCTAATACTTTTTCAATACGTTCCAGAATATTATAAGTTTGTGCATAAGCATCATCAGCTTTCACTTTTTCGCCATCAACAATAGCCACAGTGCCGGAAACTTCAATAATATTGCCAATTCTTACGGCACGACAATATCCCATTTTGTCTTCCCACGGTGATCCTGTTAAGATGTTTTCTCTTTTCATTATCTTCTGTTTTATGAATTTGTTTTTATAAATTTTAAAACGAATTCAGGTTAATTAAATTGCGTTGCAATTTATAAAATATGCCGTCAAAAAGGGATAAAAATTATTTGAAATCATGCTGTAATTCGTTCTTTTTTGTGATATTTAAGTGACGAATATATAGCTATTCGATTTGATGTTGTTCAAAAAGCCGGAGTCTGTTTTGAGCAGCATTCAGGTTTTGCTGCAAAACCTCAATCTTGTTTAATAAATGCGCTATGGCATCAATTCCTTCAAGATTTATTTTAAGATCATAATGCAGCCTGATCATTTTCTCTACCGTAGGTAACTGTTCAGGGTGCAGATATTCATCTTCATCTAAAACAATAATTTCAACAAGACCATAATTGTTCAGCTCTGTTATAAAAGTATTTTCAATTTCGTGATACAGACAAAATTGTTGGATATGAATTAAATTTTTGTTACTCATGATTTCTTATTTTAGATAATTCCTGAAATAATTCTTTTTCCCTTTCGGATAATTGGGTTGGTATTTTTAATTTATAAGTAATGAATAAATCACCAAACTGACTTTCCTTTTTATACACAGGGAATCCTTTTCCTTTTAGCTTCACTTTTGTTCCCGTTTGTGTTTCTGCCGGGACTTTTATTTTTACTTTTCCATCAAAAGTTTTGATATTAATCTCACCTCCTAAAATGGCAGTATATAAATCAAGATCTACATCGGCATAAAGATTATTGCCTTCGCGTTTAAAATCAGAATTGTTTTCAATCAAAAAAGTAATATACAAGTCGCCATTAGGTCCTCCGTTTGCTCCTAAACCACCATGTCCCGGTATTTTTATGATTTGACCATTTTCTACACCGGCAGGAATTGTGATTCGGATATTTTTACCATTTACAGTTAAATTTTGTTTGTGAGTTGTATATGCAGACGCCAGATCTAATTGTAATTCGGCATTAAAATCCTGACCGCGGTATTTTGACTGTCTTCCGGAGCTTCTTCCTGAGCCATACATTGAATTGAAAAAATCTGAAAAATCATTTTCAGAGAAATTACTCCCGCCAAAACCTGAAAAGTCCTGACTGGCCTGCTGGCGTCCGGAATATTGCTGTTGATTCGGATTATAGCCGGCTTTTTCAAATTCATCTGCATGCTGCCAGTCTTTTCCATACTTATCATATTTTTTACGATTTTCAGGATTGCCTAAAACTTCATTGGCTTCATTTATTTCTTTGAATTTTTTCTCAGCTTCTTTATCATTCGGATTCAAATCGGGATGGTGTTTCCTTGCCAGTTTTCTGTAAGCTTTTTTTATATCAGCCTCGGTTGCTGATTTCGTTATTCCTAATGTTTTATAATAGTCGATATAATCCATTTTTCTGAATTTTTGAGATGTATAAATTTAGATAATTAAGTTAAGAATAAGTTGTTAATTATCAAAATGATGATGGCTCTTTTAAAGCAGTAAAATGATTAGGTTTTCCGAATCAGTTTTGAAATTTGACTTTTTTGAGTGAAATTTTTTTTTATGAAATAACACTAAAGTGGCAGGTTTTTTGATTCCAAAAATTAGCTTAACAGAGTGTTATAAAAGTCATAAAGTTGTACCTGCAAATTAAATTATGCTATTTTTGCGATATAAGATTTTTGATTTTATAAAATTTTAAAGCCGATTCGATAACCACTTTTTCAATGAAGCATATTTTATTTTTCATATTGTTTTTTACAGCACTGACAGTTTCTGCACAGGGAGAATTTAATTCGGGTTATAAATCTATCCCTGCTCCAAAGTTTGATGCTAAACCTAAAAAACTTCCTGCTCCTGAAGTTAAGAATCCAGAGTCACAAAATACCGATATTCCAAGTATCAAGACTCCAAACATTTTTGATAATATCAGTATAACTCCAAAATCCAGATTTACTATAGGAGAAGAAAAAAGCAATTTTTCGATGTCAACAGAGAATAAATTTGCTAATCCTGGAGATCGTTATATTCCTAAAATGGAAAAGGATCTCGATAAAGCTTTGAGAGAAGCGGGATTAAAAGAAGGAAGGGGAGAACTTGTTAAGAAAAATATTTCTTTAGGTGAAATAAAGACTAAATCTGCTTATTTTATTGTGAAATTAAGGGA
The DNA here is from genome assembly GCF_027111255.2 of Flavobacterium flavigenum. Classification (NCBI taxonomy): domain Bacteria; kingdom Pseudomonadati; phylum Bacteroidota; class Flavobacteriia; order Flavobacteriales; family Flavobacteriaceae; genus Flavobacterium; species Flavobacterium flavigenum. The sequence goes on from NZ_CP114285.2 coordinate 4,599,228, forward strand.
TTTTGGAGCCATCGATGGGGATTTGGTTAAAATTTCTTCTAATGATCAGGTTATCCAAAGCCAATTATTTCTGGAAAGTAATTTCAAACAAGTAAAAATAATGCTTGCAAACGGTTTTAATAAGCTGGATTTTGAAGCATTAAATATAGGGTCTTTAGGAGGGAATACTGCCGAGATTCAGGTTTTTGATGATAAAGGGACATTAATTACGAATGATTACTGGAACAATCTTGCAGCCGGGTTTAAAGCTACAATTATTGCAACTAAAGAGTAATTTTTTTAGAAACTAAGATAATAAGGTTCTAAGATGCTAAGTGAAAACTTTAGTCTTAGAACCTTTAATTATTTAACTATAAAGAAAACTTAGTGTTTCCGGATTTCAGCACTTCAGCTTAAAAAGGATCAGCAGTAACCCTGAATTTCATATCGGCTTTAATTGTTGCATCCTTTGTTAAGGTTTCTTTTAATGTAACTTTTGTTCTGATTTTGTAACTATTTGCTTTGATGTATTGATCTAACCTTTTATCAGTACAAATCAAGTCAATTTCATTTGTTGATACATTAATGTTATCCTGATAGGCTAGTTCTATTTCGTTAGTATCAGTTGTAGAGATATATAAATGTATTGATTTTAAAAATGTGAATGTTTTATCTGTTGGATCAGAAATTGATAATTTCAAAGATCTAAGTTTAACATCTTTTACTAAGTTTGCTTTAGTTTTGTTATTTTCAAATTCGGAAGAAGAATTTGTAGTTACTTCAGGCGTAATAATTTCCGATGGCAAATTGATTGGTGAGGTACTTTTGATTTTGATTGAGGCTTCATTCGAAATATTGAAAGTTAATAAATCATCAATGGCATCACATGAAGTTAAAAAAATCGACAGGCAAACTGTCAAAGCAATAAGTTTTGATTTCATATTCAATATTAATTGGTTTGTCTGTAGATACGAAATTGCTAAAAGTTTGGATTTGCCTTTTTTTTTAAAATCCTAATTTTTTTATTCATTTTAAAGATAATGCCTCAGACTATTAGTAAATTAGGTGTATGTGTTTAAGAAAGAAAAAAAAATAAAAATCAATTTTTCAATTTCGAATATAAAAAGTATTTTTGCGCATGCAACACAACGTACTTATTTTAGATTTCGGATCGCAATATACTCAGCTTATTGCGCGTAGAGTTCGCGAATTAAATATATTCTGCGAAATTTTTCCTTACAATCACTTTCCTAGTGATTTATCACCTTATAAAGCAGTAATTTTAGGAGGAAGCCCTTTTTCTGTTCGTGCAGAAGATGCTCCACATCCTGATTTATCGCAAATAAGAGGTAAACTTCCAATGCTTGCAGTTTGTTACGGTGCACAATATTTAGCACACTTTAGTGGTGGTGAAGTAGCAGCATCTAATACAAGAGAATATGGCAGGGCGAATTTATCTTATATAAAAGACAATGAAACTTTCTTTGAGGGAGTTTCAGAAAACAGCCAGGTTTGGATGAGTCATAGCGATAGTATCAAAGCGCTTCCGGCAAATGCTGTAAAATTAGCAAGCACGCATGACGTAGAATTCGCAGCTTACAAAATTGAAGGCGAAACTACTTATGCAATTCAGTACCATCCGGAAGTTTTCCATTCCACAGATGGATCAAAAATGCTGGAGAACTTTTTAGTAAAAATTGCTGAAGTTCCTCAAAACTTTACACCAAATGCTTTCGTAGAAGAAATGGTAGCAGAGTTGAAAGAAAAACTAGGGAATGATAAAGTGGTTCTTGGTTTATCTGGCGGAGTTGATTCTACAGTAGCAGCGGTTTTATTAAACAAGGCAATTGGGCAAAATTTATACTGCATTTTTGTTAACAACGGACTTTTACGTAAAAATGAATTCCAAAGTGTATTAGATCAATACAAAGGCATGGGGTTAAATGTAAAAGGTGTTGATGCAGGAGATCGTTTCCTTGGCGAATTAGCCGGAATTAGTGATCCTGAAACCAAACGTAAGACAATTGGTCGTGTGTTTATTGAAGTTTTTGATGATGAATCACACTTATTGGAAGACGTAAAATGGCTGGCACAGGGAACTATTTACCCAGACGTAATCGAGTCGGTTTCTGTAAAAGGACCATCTGCGACAATTAAATCGCACCATAATGTTGGGGGATTGCCGGATTATATGAAATTAAAAATTGTAGAACCGCTTAGAATGCTTTTCAAAGATGAAGTACGACGAGTAGGCGCTACATTAGGAATTGATCCGGAATTATTAGGAAGACATCCTTTCCCGGGACCTGGATTATCAATTAGAATATTAGGAGACATTACTCCTGAGAAAGTTCAGATTTTACAGGATGTTGATGCTGTTTTCATCGAAGGATTAAAATCATGGGGACTTTATGATAAAGTCTGGCAGGCAGGAGCAATCCTTCTTCCGGTAAATAGTGTTGGTGTGATGGGTGATGAGCGTACTTACGAAAAAGTAGTAGCCCTTAGAGCTGTTGAATCAACAGATGGTATGACAGCTGACTGGGTTCATTTACCTTACGATTTCCTGATGAAAGTGTCAAACGACATTATCAACAAGGTAAAAGGCGTGAATCGCGTTGTTTACGATATTAGTTCAAAACCACCTGCAACAATTGAGTGGGAATAATAGCATAATTTAAAATTAAGGTCTTACATTTGTAAGGCCTTAATTTTTTATAACCTACTATTTATGAGAGAACTTTTAACGATTTCTCTTGCGTTTATTTTGTCTTTTAACAAAATAACTGCGCAAGATTCGATTATTGAACACAAAATTCAAAAAGGGGAAACGGCTTATTTTATTGCCCAAAAATATAAGGTTTCTGTAGATGAAATTTACAAACTCAACCCCGAATCGCAAAACGGAATCAAAGACAATCAAATTATTAAGATTCCCGTTCATTCTCTGCAAAAAATAAATCAGGACCAGCAGACTGTTCATATTGTTGGTGAAAAAGAAACATTGTACGGTTTGTCAAAAAAATATAATGTTTCTGCAGAAGCACTTCAAAATGCTAATCCAATTCTTGTCAGCGGACTTCAGATAGGTCAGGAATTAATAATTCCTAATAATGCTTCTAACGCTTCAAAAACTGAAATTACCACATCTTCTAAAGTAAAACATCAGGTTCTTGCTAAAGAATCATTGTTTAGTATTGCCAGACAATACAATGTTTCGGTTCAGGATCTTGAAAACTTAAATAAAGATTTACTCCTAAACGGATTACAAATTGGTCAGACGATTGCGATTCCGAGCAAAAGAAAAACGCTCGACGGAAGGGTTCGTGTCATTAATCAGGAAACTGTTTTTCATGTGGTTGAGCCGAAAGAAACTAAATTTTCCATTTCTAAAAAATACGGTATTTCAATTGATCAACTCGAATCCCAAAATCCTGAAATCGTAAACGGACTGGTTGTTGGGAATAAATTAGCTATCAATACTACAGCAATTAAACCAGCTAATGAAAGCGAAGAACTGATGCTGGCTCTTGCTGAAAAACAAGTTGTGGTTGAAAAAACCAAAGTTAAAATGGCTGAAATTGATGATTTAAAAGACAGATTGGTTGTTCAGAAAGAAATGAATCAGAAGATTATAAAAATTAATGATCTGAAAATGAATCTGAATGATCTGAATGGTTCTAAAGAAAATTCGGTTGAAAAACTGCGATTGGTTTTAGAGGCAAATAAAAATGTGCAGGATATTTTAATGGCAAAATTAGATTCATTGGTCAATACGATGAATAATGATTTAGTTGAATTAAAAAGGATGGATATTCTGAATGTGGATGAATCAAAACGATTAGAAAAACAATCGTATGAGAGTATTGGTAAAACGACTGAGCTTTCTTCGGGGCTTAAAAAGGAATTAGCTGAAAACCGAAAATTATACGCTGATTTAATGAATAAAGTTGAAAAAATAGCTGTTGAGGAAAATCAGGAGTATAAGAAAAAAATCCGCGAAAGCGAAAAAAAGAACAATGCTACCTCAATACAGCAGCGACTTTCATTAGAAGAAATCAAACGCTATAAAATTGAACAGGAACAGGGAGATATAAAAAATCAGCTTTTAATTGCAAAAATTGATTCACTTGATATTCAGAAAAAAATTGAAGTAAAACGTCATATCAGTAAAGCTTCTTATTACAGTATGGAAGCCAGAAAATTTGATGATAAACTGGCTTTGATAAAACTAAAAAAATATCAGGATGAAGCAATTAAAAATCAAAAAAAATCGGATTTAGCTGAAGTTTCAAAAATAATTTCTCTGCAAGAAATGAAAAAGGAACTCAAGGAAAATCCATTTAAAAACGAGAAAAATATAAAAATTGAAGTTTTTGATAATCTTAAAGAAGTTTCAAATGGATATTATTTGGTTTTAGGTACATTTACAGATGCTGCCCCAAGAGATCAATTTATCATGAAACTCATTGATTCAGGAGATTTTAATGCGAGTTTTTTCTTTAATATTAACAGCCTTTCTTATTATGTTTATTCTGATAAATACGATAATATGGAAGAAGTGCTGTATCAATGCAAGAAAAAGGAAGAAGATGAGTTATATAAAAATATCATTATTGCTAAGGCAGAAATTGATCTCAGGTAATAATTAGTAAAGAATTAACTTTCGGTCTGATTTTTGTTTTAAGCAGAATTTAGTATCTTGTTCACATAAAGAATAATTGTTTTTAATATCTATTTATGAAATATTTTTTCACCGTATTTTCTATTGTTTTTTTTATGACGTGTTCTGCTTTTTCTCAGGGAAAAGTGATTAAATACACTGTTTCAGCAGGAGAAACAATCAATCAGATTGCGCAAAAATTTAAGGTTACTCCTTATGATATTTATGAATTAAATCCTGATGCGAGAACTTCTTTGAAACCGAACACGGTTTTATTGATTCCGAATAGCAGCGGAAAAACAGCATCTGTCAAAAAAGATGAAAATTCCGTTAAAAAGAACGGAAATACTAAAGAAGTTGTTCATGAAGTACAACCAAAGGAAACTTTTTTCAGTATCGGAAAAAAATATGGTGTTTCTGAAGAAGATTTGAAAGCTGCGAATCCGTTTTTGGAAAAGTCAGGTGTTCAGATTGGTCAGAAATTGGTAATTCCGGCAAAAGGTTTTGCTTCAAAAAGTGCTTCATCATTGGATAAAAAAGCAAAAGATAAAGGAACTGAAAAATATGTTTACCATGATGTTGTGGCAAAAGAAACTAAATTTTCTATTGCAAAAAAATACAACACCACTATTGAAGATTTAGAAAAACGCAATCCTGAAATTGTTTCGAATTTGCCTATTGGATACAGATTAACTATAAAAGGAATAGCTCCAAAATCAGAAACGACAGCTTCAGTCGCAAATGCTGTAAAACCTGCTGAGCCTTCAAAAAAAGTAACTACTTATATGGAGTATCAGGTAAAGCCTAAAGAAACGTTTTACAGTTTAGGAAGAATATTTCATCTCACCCAGGAGGAGTTAACGGAATTAAATCCATCTCTTTCGGAAGGTGTAAAAGAAGGTATGGTGATTAAAGTTCCGTCAGGTTATTTAGCTCCTGTTCCAATTGTAAAAGAAGAACCAAGACAAGAGACAGAAAAGCCAACAGAAAATAAAGGCGGAATTCAAATTCTTGAAAAGGTAAAATCTGCTGACCCAGAAGTAGTAGAATTAAGCAAAAAGAGGGGGCAGAATGAACGCAAAAAGCTGGTTTTGTTATTGCCTTTTAATATAGCTAAAATTCAAAATGATACTGTAGGATTTGCTAATCGTGTAAAAACGGATAAGTTTTTAAATATGACGCTGGATTTTTATTCAGGGGCAATGATGGCAATTGATTCGGCAAAAACTTTGAAACTCCCAATTGATATTTCAATTTATGATTCACAGGAGACAAAAAGTACTTCGAATATTCCGAGTCTGATTACGCAAAATAAATTGCAGGATGCCGATGCAATTATAGGTCCATTTTATCAAACTAATGCAGAAACCACAGCTAATACACTGCGTCTGCATAATGTACCTGTGATTTCGCCTTTGTCGAAAGATGCTGCGAACCCAATTGATAACTTGTATCAGTCAATACCAACAACTGATGTGGTCAGAAATACAGTTTTTGATTATATGCGTTCTAAAAATGGTAATATTGTAGCTGTAGTTGATAAGAAAAAGGAATCAGTTATAAATTATATCAAACAAAACCAAAAAGGAGTTGCCTTTGCCTCCTTAACGGAAACAGGAGGTTTGGATGTAGCCAGTCTGAAAAGTTTATTAATGCCGAATAAAATGAATTATGTTGTAATGGAGACTGCCAATACAGCCATGGTAAAATATACGATTAAAGCTCTGATTGAAGCACAAAAAACATGTCAGATACAGTTGGTGATTTTAGAGCCAAACAGTACTTTAGATACTGATGAAATCTATTTTGAAAATCTGGTAAAATTAAAATTGATGTATCCGTCAGTTTCCCGCGAAAGCGACGAATCAAGGGTTTTAATTTTTGAAAAGGAATACAGGCTGAAAAATAAAGTAAATCCAAATACGTATGCAACACGTGGATTTGATGTAACTTTTGATACCATGATGCGTCTGGTTCAGGGGAAAACATATCAGGAAACAGCAGATTTAATGACAACTGAGCAGGTTGATAATAAATTTCAATATTATAAAAAAGAAGATGGCGGACACGCAAATAAAGGTGTTTACATTTTATATTACGATTCAGATTTAACTTTAAAAGTAGCAAATTAATGACATCCAAAGTAACCTATTTAGGCGATTTAAGAACAAAATCAATACATGTACAATCGGGAAGCGAAATCATCTCGGATGCACCATTAGATAATAACGGAAAAGGAGAGGCGTTTTCTCCAACAGATACTGTGGCAAATGCTTTAGCAAGCTGCATGTTCACTATTATGGGAATCAAAGCCCGTGATTTAAATGTAGATTTAGTTGATTCAACTGCCGATGTAACTAAAATAATGAATGCTGAACCAAGAAGAATTGGTGCTATTGAAATTGTTTTTGAACTGATAAGTAATGCTGATGAAAAAAGCAAAACAATCTTAGAACGTGCTGCAATGACATGTCCGGTATTTTTGAGTCTTCACCCGGATATTGAAAAAAAAGTTACTTTCAACTGGAAATAAAAAATACAATTACAGCATTTAAAGAAGCAGGAAAGAGATATTCTTTTTTCTTGCTTCTTTTTCTTTTTAAAAATGGAACAAGATAAAAAACAACTTATAAAATTAGCCCATACTAAAATGCCATTCGGCAAATACGAAGGCCGTTTTTTAATTGATTTACCTGAATATTATGTGGTATGGTATCATAATAAAGGTTTTCCGAAAGGAGAGTTGGGACAGCAGCTTCAGCTTATTTATGAGTTAAAGCTAAATGGTCTTGAGGAGCTCATCCGTACTATTAAAAAACAATATCCAAAGCCGGTTTAAATACATTCTTCAAAAATATTCCTAATTAAAACTTAAAATTGTCAATTACAAAAACAAGTAATCGTTCTGTTTAAAAATTTGCAAAATTATCTCAATCCTGAATAGAGAAATTGTCTAATTTAATTTGTACTTTTGCCAAGTTTTTTACACAACTACAATACAAACAATTACAGAATGAATCAAACAAAATATATTTTTGTTACAGGAGGTGTGACCTCTTCATTAGGAAAAGGAATTATTGCGGCATCTTTGGCAAAATTGTTACAAGGAAGAGGATATCGTACTACTATCCAGAAATTTGACCCCTATATTAACGTGGATCCGGGAACATTGAATCCTTATGAACACGGAGAATGTTATGTGACAGATGATGGAGCTGAAACAGACTTAGACTTAGGGCATTACGAGCGTTTCCTAAACGTTCCTACTTCTCAGGCTAATAACGTAACCACAGGTAGAGTTTATCTTTCAGTTATTGAAAAAGAAAGAAGAGGGGAGTTTTTAGGAAAAACGGTTCAGGTTGTTCCTCATATCACAAACGAAATTAAAGACAGAATGCAGTTGCTTGGTAAATCAGGCGATTATGATATTGTAATTACTGAAATTGGCGGAACTGTAGGTGATATTGAATCTTTACCTTACATAGAATCTGTTCGTCAATTGGTTTGGGAGTTAGGTGAAAACAACGGAATTGTGATTCACTTGACGTTGGTTCCATTTTTGGCTGCTGCGGGTGAATTAAAAACAAAGCCAACACAGCACTCTGTTAAAACGTTAATGGAGAGCGGTATTAAAGCAGATATTTTAGTTTGCAGAACTGAGCATGAATTATCTCAGGAATTGCGTCAAAAACTGGCTTTATTCTGTAATGTTAAAAAAGAAGCGGTTATTCAGTCAATTGATGCTTCAACAATATATGAAGTCCCAAATTTAATGCTTGAAGAGGGATTAGATGTTGTTGCTTTAAAGAAATTAGATTTACCTAAAAAAGCTGCTCCGGATTTAAAAACATGGAATACTTTTTTACGAAGATTAAAAACACCAAAACAAACTGTAAATATCGGTTTGATTGGGAAATATGTAGAAATGCAGGATTGTTACAAATCTATTTTGGAGGCGTTCATACATGCTGGTGCTGCAAATGAAACAAAAGTAAATGTAATTTCTATTCACTCAGAACATATTAATATTGATAATGTGGCTGAGAAATTAGGTCCATTAGACGGAGTTTTAGTCGCTCCGGGATTTGGCGAAAGAGGGATTGAAGGTAAAATTGAAGCAGTTCGTTATGCACGTGAAAATAATATTCCGTTTTTTGGAATTTGTTTAGGAATGCAGATGTCTGTTATCGAATATTCCAGAAATATCTTAGGTTACGCTGAAGCGAATTCTACTGAGATGAATGATAAAACAAAACATCCGGTAGTAAATTTGATGGAAGATCAAAAAACAGTTACAGATAAAGGTGGGACGATGCGACTTGGAGCCTGGAAATGTGAAATCAAACCAAATACTCTGGCACACAGAATTTATGGCGAAAAAATGATTTCTGAGCGTCACCGTCACCGTTATGAATTCAACAATAAGTATAAAGACGAATTGGTAAAAGCAGGTTTGATTGCTTCCGGGGTTAATCCTGATACTGGTTTAGTAGAAATTGTGGAATTGGAAAACCATCCATTTTTTATTGGCGTTCAATACCACCCGGAATATAAAAGTACGGTTGCGAACCCACATCCAATTTTCGTAAACTTTGTAGCTGCTGCTGTAAATGCACATAAAAAATAATAATTCATTCTAAGAGGTGTAACTTTTAAATTAAACGGATAACTAATAACCTCAAACGAATCACTTTTTTAAAAATAATGGAAGAAAAAAAATTAGACCTTAATTCAATAATTGGTTTTGTACTGATATTCGGAATTTTGATTTGGATTATGTATCAGAATCAGCCTTCTGAAAAAGAAATTGCTGCTGAAAAAGCCAAAAAAGAATTAGTAGCTAAACAAGAAGCTCAGGCAAAAGCTGATAAAGCAAAAACTGCAGCGCTACCGGCTGTGGCTACAACTCCCGGAGATACAATTCAATTGGCGCAATTGCAAAAAACATTAGGTGGTTTTGCTTATTCTGCAACACTTCCTTCTGCAAAAGAGTCTTTTACTACGATTGAAAACGAAAAGATAAAACTTAAAATCGCTAATAAAGGTGGTTATATTGTTGAAGCAACTTTAAAAGGATTTGAAAAATTCAAAAAAGGATCAGGTCAGTTAGTTGAATTAATTAAGGATAATAATTCTAATCTCAATATTCAGTTACAAACGACAGACAACAGAACTTTGAATTCTAAAGATTTATTTTTTGAACCTACGCTGACTAAAATTGGTGCAGATCAAATTTTATCGATGCGTTTGAAAGCAGGTGCTAATGAATTCCTTGAATATAAATATATACTAAAACCAAATGATTATTTAGTTGGTTTTGATGTTCGTTCCCAAGGGTTGAATAAAGTTTTGAATTCTTCCAAACCAGTTGATTTGCAATGGGATTTAAAGACCTATAGAAACGAAAAAAGTATTTCTTACGAAAATCGTTATGCAGAGATTTACTATAATTATGAAGATGGAAAAGAAAGCTATGTAGGGCAGGGAGATAATAAAGAAGAAACTCCTGAAAAAGTTGATTATATTGCATTTAAGCAACATTTTTTCACTTCAATTTTGCAGACTAATACTTCTTTTGAAAAATCAAAATTAGTTTCTCAAAATTTAGTAAAAGACGAAAAAATAGATACTGTTTATACAAAACAGTTCAAAGCAAATGTTCCTCTGGCTTTCACAAACGGTGAAATTGATTACAAAATGAGCTGGTATTTTGGACCGGCTGATTATAAAGTTTTAAAATCATATGATAAAAACTTTGAGAAAATCATTCCTTTAGGATGGGGGATTTTTGGCTGGATTAATAAATGGATTTTTATTCCATTGTTTGGATTCTTAAGTTCAACAATTGGATTGTCATTAGGAATTGCAATTATCATCTTTACCATTATAATTAAATTGGCAATGTCGCCAATTACATATAAATCATTCTTGTCGCAGGCAAAAATGAAGGTTTTAAGACCTGATATTACTGAATTGGGAGAGAAATACAAAAAAGATCCAATGAAGAAACAGCAGGAGACAATGAAATTGTACAATAAAGCAGGAGTAAATCCAATGGCAGGTTGTATTCCGGCATTGATTCAGCTTCCTTTTATGTATGCATCATTTCAGTTCTTTCCTTCTGCTTTTGAGTTAAGACAAAAAGGTTTCCTTTGGGCTGATGATTTATCATCTTTTGACTCTGTTTTAAAATTACCATTTCATATTCCTTTATATGGGGATCATATCAGTTTGTTCCCGATTTTGGCAGCAATAGCTATTTTCTTCTACATGAAAATGACCTCAGGAGATCAGCAGATGGCAGCTCCGCAGCAAGAAGGAATGCCGGACATGGCAAAAATGATGAAAATCATGATTTACGTTTCGCCACTAATGATGTTGATTTTCTTCAATAGTTATGGCGCAGGATTGAGTTTGTATAACTTTATTTCCAACTTGATTACAATCGGAATTATGTTTGTAATTAAAAACTACATTGTAGACAGCGAAAAAATCCACGCTCAAATTCAGGAAAATAAACAAAGAGAACCTAAAAAGCCAAGTAAATTCCAACAGCGTCTTCAGGAAGTAATGGAGCAGCAGGAAGCAGCTAAAAAAGCTCAAAACAAAAAGAAATAATGTTTCGCAATAATTATTGCAATAAAAAAGGTCGAATTTTTAATTTCGACCTTTTTTACATAAAATTTTGATGTTAATTTATTCCCATTGAGACAAGTCTTTTCTATAGGTTTTTCTTTGACAATGAATTGTTGGATTAAAATTCTTCCACAAAAGGTGGATGGCATTATTTTCAAGTAATTCGGGTGTTCTGATGCAGTTACGGATGCCTTTTTCTGAGAAGGTTTTATAATATTCGTCAAAGATAATCGCCGTAACGCCTTTGTTTTGATATTCAGGATGGATTCCGATAAGGTAAAAAACAACGTCCTTACTGTGTTTTTTTGCCCTTAATAAATGAAGAAAACCAAATGGAAAGAGCTTTCCTCTTATTTTTTGTAAAGCTTCAGTAAAACTTGGCATTACAATACTGAATGCTATTAAATTATCATCTTTGTCTACCACAAACTTAATATATTCAGGATTGATAAAACTAATATATTTCTTTTTAAAATACTCTTTCTGGACATCAGATATCGCAACAAATGAAGCTAATTTTTCATAGGATTCATTAAATAAATCAAACATTTTGTCCACATGGGGCATAATGTCTTTTGTCTTTGTAAAAGTTAACGCTCTTAAGCCATATCTCTTTTTAATGAGTTCTTGTGCTTTTTGGAAAAATTCTGGTTTAACATTTGAGAAAGGGAAAATGCTTTCTATATATTGTTTTTCAACCTGAAAGCGTAATTGCTCAAAATGTGAAACATAGTAAGCATGATTGTACCAGGTAATCATTGTTCCGACCTGGTCAAAGCCTTCTGTTAAAACCCCAACTTTGTCTAAATTTGAAAAACCCATTGGGCCTTCTATATGTTCCAGATTATTCTGTTTACCTAATTCATACACTTTTTCCAGTAAGGCTTTAGTAACTTCAATGTCATCAATAACATCAAACCATCCAAAGCGTACTTTCTTTTTATGCTGATTATTTACTTCTGCCCAATTAATAATAGCTGTAATTCTTCCAACAACTTTATCATCTTTATAAGCCATGTAAAAGTAAGCCTCGGCATTTTCAAAAGCAGGGTTTTTTGTTTTGTCAAATGATTCTAATTCATCTGCAATAATAGGTGGCACCCAATATGGATTATTCTTATATAGGGAAAAAGGAAATTTGATGTATTCTGTTAATTCCTTTTTTGTTTTAGCTTCTTTAATTGTAATCATTAACTTGTTTTTTATTATTTCAGAAATTAAAAGTATTTAAGGGGAAATTAAGGCTTTTTCTCATATTTTGCCTTTCTTTTACGCTCTTTTTCCTGATAGTCTTCTTTCGGATCTGTCTTATCCTGTGCTTCTAGCTCTTCTTTAGACATTTTGTCCTTTTTGTTTTTATTTTTAGGTTTTTTTATTTTACCTACCCTTGTTAACTCTTCTTTGTGCATGTCATCGTATCGGATAGAAAAACCAATTCCGCCATAAAGTAATGAAGGAGTGTTTTTTAAATTTTTGCTTACAGAAGCATCAATTTGAACGTTTCGTGACAATAAGTAAGCTGCACCTCCTCTAAAGATTGCATCACTGTATAAATCACTTTTGTACCCCTGATTTTCTACAAAACCAGACCATTTTTTGTTAAAGCCTCTTGTTAAGGTTATTATATAGCCGTATCCTGAATTGTCAGTGCCGATATAGTCAGCAATGAGGTTAGATACTAATACCCATTTGGCACCAAAATGGTGTTGGGTAGCTAACATTAATTTTGGGGAAACGCCGGATTCAGTTGAATAATAATTGAGTATATTAGAATTGTAAGCATATGGATTGTTCTTTAATACAATATTAGCACCCGCAAAGATCGAAACTGCCGGAATCAATTGACGCCACCTAAATTTTTTATTTGAATAACTATAAATGTTGATGTCTTCTTTGTAATTTTTGTATGGATCATAAATTAAGTATTTAGCCCCTAAATAAGTCTGCCTTAGATTACTTTTCTTAAAACGGGTTGCCGGAGTTGTAAATTTTTCATTTTGATATTGAATGTCAGCTATGAATTCAAGTTCTTCGAGAAAAAGGCCCCAACGTAGTGTAAAATCAGTGCCAAAACCAGAAGCTTCGTAATTTTGTGTATCATGTTTTTCATATATTCCGTAAAAACCAGCTTCAGCCTGAATGACAGACTTTCCAACTGAGAAAGCAGACATAGTTTCGCCTGGGCGATTAGAGTTTATAACATCTGTATATTGAGCAAAAAAGTATTGTGGGAATAATAAAAATAGGCAAGCTATTAAAAAGTTTTTAATTTTTAACATATATGTATTTTTTGATTAAAAAGTAATAACGTTTTCAAATGTACTATATTTTATTATTTATTTAAGATTGATATTTTAATTTTGAACGATGGTTTTATTAATTTTGAAAAAAATTATACGATTATGCAAGAAGCATCATTTTCAGGTTTCCTTAAAACCATAATGTGGGTAATAGCTTTTTATTATATTTTTAAATTTCTGGCTAAAATATTTTTACCTGTATTGGTGAAAAAGGCGGTAGAAAAAGCAGGGGAAAATTTTCAAAGGCAACAGCAATATAGTCAGGATAATTCATGGCAAAGAGCCAGAAACAACAATAATGATGAGATAATCATCAACACTGCTAATGCAAAAAAGCCTCGGGAGACCAAAAAAGTAGGCGATTATGTTGATTACGAAGAAATAGATTAAGTTTGTATCCTGTAATAATCAGGATTCATCATTTAACCAAACCACCCAAAATTGAAAATAGTAAATAAGTTCTATCCGCACGCCCTTGTAATTCTGGGCTTTATTCTCGTTTCGTTAATTTATTTTTATCCTGTCCTTCAGGGAAAACAAATTTTTCAGTCTGATATTGCTCAATATACAGGAATGGCAAAAGAGCAAAATGACTTTAGGGCTGCCGAACACGCTGAACCCTATTGGACCAATTCTGCTTTTGGAGGAATGCCAACATATCAGTTAGGAGCAAATTATCCAAATGATTTTGTGGGTAAACTAGATGATGTTTTGCGTTTTTTACCGCGTCCTGCTGATTATTTATTTTTATACTTTTTAGGTTTTTACGGTTTGCTTCTGGTTTTAAAGACAGATCCGTTAAAAGCATTTATTGGTGCAATTGCCTTTGGTTTTTCAACTTATTTAATTATAATTCTCGGTGTTGGACATAATGCAAAAGCCCATGCAATTGCCTATATGCCATTAGTTATTGCCGGTTTTATACTGGTATTTCAAAAAAAATATATCTGGGGAGGTTTGCTTACAATGTTCGCCGTTGCATTGGAAGTAAATGCAAATCACTTTCAGATGACTTATTACCTATTGATTTTCTTGTTGATTCTTTCCGGATATTTTACTTTTAATTTCATTAAAGAAAAACAATTCAAAGAACTTGGAATTGCAGTCGGGGTTTTAGCTATTGCGGGAATTTTTGCTATTGGAGCAAATGCTACAAATTTAATGGCAACAAGTGAGTATGCTAAATTCAGTACACGAAGCAACAGCGAACTGACTTTCAATCCGGATGGGTCTAAAAAGACCAATGAAAATGCCTTAAGCCGTGAATATATTACAGAATATAGTTATGGAATAGCTGAAAGTTTTAATCTTATTGCACCTAGACTTTTTGGAGGTTCTAATCATGAAAATGTAGGGACAGACAGCCGTATGTATTCATTTATGATCGAACAGGGAGTTCCATCCACACAGGCTCAGGATTTTGTATCAGGGATGCCTACTTACTGGGGAGATCAGCCTATAGTTGCTGCACCTGCCTATATTGGCGTTGTGGTTTTCTTTTTGGCTGTTTTAGCCCTATTTGTTGATGATAGAAAGATAAAATATGTATTTCTTGCAGGCGCATTGTTCTCTCTAGTCCTTTCCTGGGGAAAAAACTTTTCACTATTAACCGACTTCTTTATTGATTACGTTCCGATGTATGATAAGTTTAGAGCTGTTTCTTCTATTCAGGTGATTCTCGAATTATGTTTTCCTGTATTGGCTGTAATGGGAATCCAGTCGTTTTTTAAAGCAAAAGATGAACCAAAACTGCTGCAAAAAGCCCTGATACAAACAGGTGTTTTTGGTATTGGCGTAATTTTAATTTTGGTAATTGCAAAAGGCTTTTTCCACTTTACCGGAAGCAGTGATAATTATTTCTTAGAAAGTTATGGTCCTGGTTTTGTTGAAGCTTTGAAAGAAGACAGAATGACTTTGTATTCAGCTGATTTATTGCGTTCCGGATTTTTTATTATCGTGACTTTTGGAATTTTATGGCTATTTATTAAAAATAAACTGTCTCAAAATACCACTCTGATTATTGTAGGACTTTTGATGATTTTTGATTTGTTCTTTGTAGATAAAAAATATGTTTCTGCGAAAGATTTTGTAAGTCCGGTAGAAATTGCTGCACCATTTCAGGAAACGCCGTCTGATGCACAAATTTTAAAGGATACGACCCATTACAGGGTTTTTGAAGTAAGCGGAAATATGTCAAGTGCCCGTGCTTCTTATTTCCATAATTCATTAGGGGGATATCATGCTGCAAAGCCAAGAAGAATCCAGCAATTATTCGATTATCAGATCGCAAAAAATAATATGGAAGTTTTGGATATGTTAAATGTAAAGTACATTATCCAGACTGATAAAGAAGGAAAAGAATTCCCAACAATAAACCCAAATACAAATGGAAACGCATGGTTTGTCAGCACAGTAAAACTTGTCAATAAGCCAGACGATGTCATGAAAGCATTAGATCATATTGATACTAAAAAAGTAGCAGTTTTCAATGTACATGAACACGAGGGAAAATTTAGAAGTGCCCGTTTAAAAAAACAATGGGATACGACAGGAACAATCAAAGTGGTGCAATACAAACCAAATTATATTAAATACCAGTCGGATAACGGAAAAGACGGATTGGCTGTTTTCTCTGAAATGTATTATAAAAACGGCTGGAATGCTTACATCGATGGTCAGTTAACAGATCATTTTCCAGTAGATTATGTTTTAAGAGCTATGGAAATTCCAGGCGGAAAGCATACAATCGAATTTAAATTTGAGCCTCAGGTAATTAAAACCGGAAGTACTATTACCCTTGCAAGCTCAATAGGAATGATGCTGCTTTTGATTGGAGGAATTTATTTTGAAAAATTCTTTCGCAAAGATTCGCAAAGTAATCACGGAGATACTCAAAAATAATTTAATAATCTTTGTGCTCCTTAGTGGGGATTTTGTAAATCTCTGTGGAATCTGAATATGGAACAAAAAAAACTTTTAATAATTACTTATTACTTCCCGCCGGCAGGAGGGCCAGGTGTACAACGCTGGCTCAAATTTGTAAAATACCTGCCTGAATTTGGTATTCAGCCAATTGTTTATGTGCCTGAAAACCCAACTTATCCAATTGTTGATGAAGGTTTAGTAAATGAGATTTCAGATAAAGTAATTGTTTTAAAGAATAAAATTTGGGAACCTTATCAGCTGGCTTCTGTTTTTTCAAAAAATAAAACGAAGAAAATCGCTTCGGGAATTATGCCCAATAAGAAAAAACAAAGCTTTCTTGATAAACTTTTTTTGTGGGTGCGCGGTAATCTTTTTATACCAGACGCACGTGTTTTTTGGGTTAAACCTTCTGTTTCTTATTTAGAAAAATACATCACTGAAAACAATATTGATGCGATTGTGACTTCGGGTCCCCCTCATAGTCTCCATCTGATAGGTTTGGAATTGCAACAGAAACTGAAAGTAAAGTGGTTTGCTGATTTCCGTGATCCATGGACAACTATAGGTTATCATAAAGCGCTCCGTTTATCTTCTTATGCTGAAAAAAAACATAAAAAGTTAGAGTATAAAGTGCTTAATTCGGCAGATGAAATTATTGTAACAAGTAAAACGACTAAAGCAGAATTTCAGGAAATAACCGATAAACCTATTTCAGTTATTACAAATGGGTATGACATTGAAAATGTTGAGAAGCAGGTTTTAGATACTAAATTTACTCTTGCCCATATTGGTTCCTTTTTATCAGATCGAAATCCAAGGTTTTTATGGGAATGTCTGATTGAATTGTTAAATGAGGTACCTGATTTTAAATCACATTTAGAAATTAAATTAATTGGAGCTGTAAGTCAGGAAGTATTGGATTGTATTGCTGAATTTAATCTCAATTCATATCTCAACCTTCTCGGATATGTGTCACATCATGAAGCAATTGCTCATCAAAAAAAATCTCAGGTTTTGCTGCTAATCGAAATTAATTCTGAAGACACTAAAAGCATCATTCCGGGAAAATTATTTGAATATATGGTCTCAAATCGTCCAATAATTGCTATTGGACCTAAAGGTTCTGATTTTGCTGATATTATAAAACAAACCAATACAGGGGTATTTTTTGATTATTCTGAAAAAGCGAAATTAAAAAGTGTAATTTTGGACTTTTATAATCAGTTTTTAGAAGGAAACTTGCAGGCTCATGGCGTTGGTTTACAACAATA
This sequence comes from Flavobacterium flavigenum, assembly GCF_027111255.2. Lineage (NCBI taxonomy): Bacteria > Pseudomonadati > Bacteroidota > Flavobacteriia > Flavobacteriales > Flavobacteriaceae > Flavobacterium > Flavobacterium flavigenum. The sequence continues at coordinate 4,617,002 of NZ_CP114285.2, forward strand.
TTCAAGGAAAAATCTCACCAGAGAATTGGCTCAACTGATAAAGTAACAAGTTTTCCAAAACAAACCAAATAATCTAAATTTAACAATTTACACTCGAACATGGGTATTGTTTTAAATCAATCTTTCAAAAATACTATAATTACTTATATAGGTTTCGGCATTGGGGCTATTAATACTCTTTATTTGTACCCAATTTATTTAGGAGCAACATATTATGCCTTAACAAATTATATTCTTTCTGCCGCAAATGTTATCATGCCTTTATTTGCTATTGGGATGCAAAATACATTAGTCAAATTTTATTCACAATATAATACTGAAGAGGAGAGAGAGCAATTTTTGTCTTTTACAGCATTGTTTCCGATATTAATGTGCGTTCCTTTGGGGATTATCGGAATCTTTTTCTTTGATGATATAACAGATTTTGTTTCTAAGGAAAACCCTGTTGTCAGGGAGTTTATGCTTTTAATTCCGTTTATTGGAATTTGCATGGCGTATTTTGAAATTTTTTACGCTTGGGCAAGAGTACATATGCATTCGGTTTTTGGTAATTTTATAAAGGAAGTTGGTTTGAGATTATTCTCTAGTTTTGCTTTAATTGGTTTGTATTTTAACTGGATATCCCTGGTTCAATTTGTTTACCTGACTGCAATAATTTATTTTGTAGCTTTTTTGATCACGATGTTTTACGCATTTTATATTAAAAGGCCGAATTTTCAAATTACAATTCCGGACAATGTAAAAAGTGTTATGGAATATACTTTTTACATTATTTTGTCTGGAAGTGTTGCGAATCTGCTTTTAGATGGTGATAAACTAATGCTGAATCAATACATGGAAATTAAGAATATTGCTTATTATTCTGTTGCAACTTATATTGCCCTAGTTATTTCTGTTCCAAGTCGTGCCATGCATCAAATCGTATATCCGATTACTGCCAAATTAATGCATGAAAACAAACATGACGAATTAAATATTTTATACAAAAAAACATCTATAAATCTTCAAATTGTAGGTGGTTTTGTTATGCTGTGCATATTTGTTAATATCAATCAGTTATATGAGATTGTTCCTGACGAGTATAGGGGAGGAATTCCTGTAGTTTTTATGATAGGTCTTTCAAAATATTTCGATTTAATTTTGGGAAATAATAATGCTATTATTTTCAATACAAAATATTACAAAACGGTATTATTTCTTGGTTTAGGTTTAGTTATATTGACGTTTATTTTAAATGTAATTTTCATACCCCTTTATGGTATTATGGGATCGGCATTTGCCACCCTGTTGTCAATTACTTTTTATAGTTTAGCCAAATTATTGTTTGTAGTTAAAAAACTTCATTTATATCCTTTTACAATACAGAATTTATATTCTTTAGGAGTTACAACAGCTTTGTTTTTAGCGTTTTATTTTTGGAATTTTCCAATTTATCCTTTGATTGGAATTGCTATGAAATCCATTTTGGTCACGATTTTATATCTATACCTGAATTATAAATTGAATATATCGCCAGATATAAATAAAGTTGTTGATGGTCTTCTAAGAAAAATTGGAATGAAAATTTAAACAAGATTTGTTTAGTACAAATACCTAGTATTAAAAAATTGAATTAGTTTGATAATACATAATACATTTTCGACACTTCTAATCTAAATTTAACATTTGTTTTATTTGTAGTTTATAAGATAAAAACTACCTTTATGTTCACGGATTAACAAGAAAATCTCTTTTACACTGAAAAATTATTTGTAAATCACTAAAAGTGGGTATTGTTAGCAGTATTGAGTTTGTTTAATTTTGTTTAAAATTTATAAGATTAGTTTTAATTTAATGATTATGAAAAACAATCAATTCAGCCAGGAGGAAAGTTTACAAGTATTCTCTAATATGATTTCTAAAAAGGTTCATAATGGATTTATACTTGAGGAACGCAATGACAAAATGCTTTTTGCGGTACTTTCAAAAGGAGGAAAAGCTGTAGATCATGGTTTCAATTTTATAATATTTTGTCTAACATTAGGTCTATGGTCAGTAGCATGGTTGTATCTTACAGTCCAAGCGTCTAAACAAAAAAAGATTTTAGTCGCTATAGATGAAGATGGTGTTCCCTTTGAAGAAAGATGTTTAGTTGCTTAACGCGCAGGACGAAGCAATTTTAAAAAATAGCCACAAATTATTACTTATTACAATTCAGTAAAAAGAATAATTTGTGGCTAATTTATTTTTATTGAAGTTTTTCTTTTAAATAAATCCCTGTAACAGACTCGCTAACCTTCACAATGTCTTCAGGAGTTCCTGCAGCTAATAAATGACCGCCGTTTTCACCTCCTTCAGGACCTAAATCAATAATCCAGTCCGCACATTTTATAAGGTCAAGATTGTGCTCAATTACAATAATAGAATGTCCTTTTTCAATTAGGGCATCAAATGAAGCCAGTAGTTTTTTGATATCGTGAAAATGCAATCCTGTTGTCGGTTCGTCAAAGACAAATAGCGCTTTGTCTTTCGTAACACCTTTTACTAAAAAAGAGGCAAGTTTAATACGTTGTGCTTCGCCTCCGGAAAGGGTAGAAGAAGATTGTCCGAGCTGAACATAACCTAGACCAACATCCTGAAGAGGCTGCAGTTTTTGAGTGATTTTGGGTTGTTTGTTTTTTTCAAAAAAAGCAATAGCATCATCGATAGTCATGGTCAGGATATCATTGATGTTTTTTTCGTTGAAATTAATTTCCAGAATCTCTTTTTTGAATCGTTTTCCTCCACAGGTTTCACACGGTAAAGAAACGTCAGCCATAAATACCATTTCGACATTTATAGAGCCTTCTCCTTTACAGGTTTCGCATCGGCCACCATCAACATTAAAAGAAAAATGTTTGGCCTGATAGCCTCTTATTTTAGACAGTTTTTCTTTGGCGTACAAATCACGAATATCATCATAAGCTTTTATATAAGTAACAGGGTTGGATCTGGAACTTCTTCCAATAGGATTCTGATCTACATACTCAATGTGTTTTATTTGAGAAAAAGATCCTTGTATGTCGGTAAACTGACCCGCTTTTTCTGAAGCACTTTCCAGTTTTTTCTGCATAGCCGGAAATAAAATCTTTTTAATAAGGGTACTTTTTCCGCTTCCTGAAACCCCTGTTACAACAGTTAAAACATCTAATGGAAAAGTAACATTAATGTTTTTTAAATTATTTTCCCTGGCCCCAATAATATCAATGTGATTCTTGAATTTACGTCTTTTCTTAGGTACAGAAATTTCTAAATCACCATTTAAATATTTTGCAGTAAGGGATTCTGACTCTAAAATTTCATCATATGTTCCCTGAGCTACAAGATTACCTCCAAAAGTTCCTGCTTCAGGACCAATGTCAATAATCATATCAGCTGCTTTCATTATATCTTCATCGTGTTCAACTACAATTACTGTATTGCCTAAATCACGAAGCGACAGCAAAACTTTTATTAATCGTTCAGAATCTTTTGGATGCAATCCTATACTTGGCTCATCGAGGATGTACATTGATCCTACTAAACTGCTTCCCAGCGAAGTGGCAAGATTAATTCTTTGGGATTCACCTCCGGAGAGTGATGCTGAGTTTCTATTTAAAGTAAGATAATCTAAACCAACTTCAGTCAAAAAGGATAGACGATTGTTAATTTCAACCATCAAACGTTTGGCAATCTGTTGTTCGTAAACATTCAATTCGATGTTTTTGAAAAAAGTCACTAAGTGTTTTATTGGTAAATCCACTAATTCAGAAACCGTTTTTCCGCTTATTTTTACATATGAAGCTTCTTCACGCAAACGTTTACCACGGCATGCATGACATTTTGTTTTACCACGATAACGGGATAGCATTACCCGATTTTGAATTTTATAATTTTTCTCTTCGAGTTCTTTAAAAAAGCTGTTCAATCCCTGAAAATACTGATTGCCTTTCCATATTAAATCTTTTTGATCTTCTGTAAGTTCAAAATACGGTTTGTGAATTGGAAAATCAAATTTATAAGCATGTTTAACTAATTCATCCTTATACCAGCTCATGCTTTCGCCTCTCCATGGATAAATGGCACTTTCAAAAACAGATAATGCTGTGTTTGGTACAACTAAATCGGTATCAATACCAATGATGTTTCCGTAGCCTTCGCAAACCGGGCACGCTCCATAAGGATTATTAAAACTGAATAAATGAACGTTTGGTTCTAAAAACGTAATGCCGTCTAATTCAAAGTTATTAGAATAAGAAAATCTTTTATCGGTACCTAATTCCTGAAGGAAGCAAATTCCTTTTCCTTCAAAAAAAGCGGTTTGTACAGCATCTGCGAGACGGTTGTAGAATTCTTCTTCCTCTTTAACAACGATTCTGTCAATGACTAATAAAATGTCTTTATTGTCTAATTTGTGAATATCGGAAGGTGAAAATTCATCCAGACGAACCATTTCGTTATCAATTAATATACGCGCAAATCCCTGTTGTAAAAGGACTTTAAGTTTGTCTTCAAGCTTTCTTCCTTCTTCTAAATGAATAGGTGACAATAAAAGCCATTTGCTGTCTATTTCTAAAGTTTTTACATCTGAGATAACATCGGTTACAGTATTCTTTTTTACTTCTCTGCCGGAAATCGGAGAATAAGTACGGCCAATTCTGGCATATAAAAGTTTGATATAATCGTAAATTTCGGTTGAAGTCCCTACAGTTGAACGGGCGTTGGTGGTGTTTACTTTCTGTTCAATTGCAATTGCCGGAGCAATTCCTTTTATGTATTCAACTTTAGGTTTGTCTAAGCGCCCTAAGAACTGACGCGCATATGATGATAAACTTTCAACATAACGGCGCTGTCCTTCGGCATATAAAGTATCAAATGCCAGACTAGATTTTCCAGATCCTGAAAGTCCTGTAATGACTACAAGTTTATTTCGCGGAATAGCAACATCTACATTTTTTAAATTATGTACCTGAGCGCCTTTAATGATGATATTATGTTTTGGGTCTAGTGTCGAAAGATCAATCTGCATAAAAAAGTCAATTTCTACAAAAGTAATCAATTTTGAAATGAGTTTTGTTAAGGTGGCTGTTCCAAATTTTAACAGAATCTGGATAGAAAACAATTTTTTATAGCTATTATTTTATATTAAAATTTGCTGGTTTGATTCAAAATAAGCTATTTTAGAAGTGTTTTTGTAACAAATTAAAACACTATAAATTTGAAGACTAAGTTTTGCTTTCTGTATTTTTTGATTTCTGTAAGTCTGTTTTCTCAGGAATTACCGCCAATTGTAAAATATCCTTCGACTGTTCATGGTGCAGGAAATCAAAGTTGGATGATTGCACAGGACGAGCAAAACATAATGTATTTTGCCAATAATGAAGGACTTTTAGAATATAATGGAACAAATTGGGAGTTATATTCAACGCCAAACGAAACCATAATGCGATCGGTAAAAGTAATCGATAATAAAGTTTATACAGGTTGCTACATGAATTTTGGTTACTGGACAAGACAGTCAAATGGTAAGTTAAAATATATTTCACTTAGCGACAAAATCAAAAATAAAATTCTGGACGACGAACAATTCTGGAATATTTTAAAATATGATCAATGGGTATTGTTTCAGTCTTTGAACCGAATTTATATTTACGATACCAAAACAAAAAGATTCAAAATTATTGCGCCTAAAAATGGTGTTGTAAAATCATTTTGTATTAAAAATTCGATTTTTTACCAAACCACAAATGAGGGGCTGTTCGAAATCGAAGAAGGAAAAGGAAAATTGATTTCAGAGCATCCTATTCTGAAAAAAAATACAATTGTAAATGTTTTTGCAGTTGATGACGGCTTACTGATTCTGACACAATTAGGCGGATTTTATAAACTTGCTGGTACAGTTTTAACTCCTTTTAAAACAGAAGTAGATTCACAGATAAAATCAGGATTTGTGTATAGCAGCCAGAAACTTCATGACGGCAGTTATGCTTTAGGAACTGTTTCTGATGGGGTTTTTATTTTATCGGATTCAGGAAAACAAAATTATCATATTTCGCAGAGTAAAGGATTGAGTAATAATACCGCTTTGTCTTTGTTTGAAGATAAGGATCAGAATGTTTGGATTGGTCTTGATAACGGAATTAATTGTATAAACTTACAGACTCCTGTTCATAGTTTTACAGACGATACTGGAGTATTAGGAACTGTTTATGCTTCAATTGTAAACAACGGAATATTATATGTAGGCACTAATCAGGGATTGTTTTGTAAAAGATACCAAAGTAATGAAGATTTTCAGTTTGTAAAGGGTACAAAAGGGCAAGTCTGGTCATTATTTGAATATGATAATACTCTTTTTTGCGGTCATGATTCAGGTACTTTTATTGTAGAAAATACTTCGGCAAGAAATATTTTCAGGAATTCAGGAACATGGAAATTTGAGCCTGTGCCAAATCATAAAAATATATTGCTTCAGGGAAATTACTACGGGATTTCAGTTTTAGAGAAAATTAATAATCAATGGCAATTTAAAAACAAAATTGAAGGTTTTAATTATTCGTCGCGTTATTTTGAAATTACTCCAGACCAGGAAATTTATATAAGTCATGAATACAAGGGGGTTTTTAGGATCAAAACCGATTATTCTTTTTCAAAGTCAATAGATTTTTATGCCTATTCTTCTCCCAAAAAAGGAAAAAATGCAAGTCTTACAAAATTTAATAATGCGATATATTATGCATACAAAGATGGAATTTTCAAATTGAATTCAGTTACAAAACAATTTGAAAAAGATAAATTGCTGAGTTCTATTTTTGAGAAAGACCAATATACGTCGGGTAAACTGATTGTTGACAAATCGAATAAAATCTGGTTGTTTTCTAAGAACTATATTCATTATTTTTCTGCCAGTAAGTTAAGTCATCAGTTAAAACAAAATATTATTCCAATTCCTTCATCCTTAACAAATTCTATGCTGGGTTTTGAAAATATTACTCAAATTTCAAAGTCAGCTTATTTAATAGGGACTACAGATGGTTATTACACGCTTAATATTGATGATTTAAGTTTTAAAAATTATACAGTTTCTATTTCGGAGATTTTAGTTAATAAACAGAATCAAACTTTAAAAAATGTAGCTTTAAATGAAGAAAGGAGTTTCAAATCGAATGAAAACAACATTACATTAAGTTATACAGTTCCGGAATACAATAAGTATATTAATTCGGAATACCAGTATTTATTAGAAGGTTTTCAGAATGAGTGGAGTGAATGGAGTACAAAATCTTCTGTGAATTTTAAAAATTTATCTCCGGGTAAATATACATTCAGAGTCCGCGCAAAATATGCTAATACACTTTTGCAGAATACAGCTACTTATACTTTTATAGTTTTAAAGCCTTGGTATTTAACTAATCTGGCTTGTTTTATTTATTTGTTGCTGCTTGTCGTAATTGGTTATTTTATTAATAAAGCATACCGAAACTTTTATCAAAAGCAAAAAGAGAAGCTAATAGAAGAAAATAATCTATTATTAGAAATCAAGGAACTCGAAAACGAACAGCAGTTAATGAAACTCAGAAACGAACAATTATCTCAGGATGTAGATAATAAAAACAGGGAATTAGCGGTTTCAACAATGAGTCTCAATAGTAAGAACGAACTTTTAGCATTTATTAAAGAAGATTTAAAGAAAACGGCTCAGGATGATAATAGAAACATCAAATCCGTTATCAGAACTATAAATGACAATATTACTGAGGAAGATTCCTGGAAAGTCTTTAAAGAAGCTTTTGATAATGCCGACAAGGACTTTCTAAAAAGAATAAAACAGCTACATCCCTTACTTACTCCTAATGATTTGAGGTTGTGCGCTTACCTGCGACTGAATCTTTCTTCAAAAGAAATCGCACCATTATTTAATATTTCGGTTCGAAGTGTTGAAATAAAAAGATATCGTCTACGCAAAAAAATGTATTTGCAGCATGAAATTGGTTTAGTAGAATATATTTTATCTGTATAGTAAACCTAAAGCATCCTACAAACACCTATACATTACCTCAACATTTGCCTTTTATTGTGAATTATACACTTATTTGTTAAAAAAATTAACATTTGTGATTGGGTATTCAATGAAGGTGTTTTTTGAGGTATTTGTATTTTAAATCTTGATTTTTTACGATGTATGTTTTTTGTTGAGGTTATTTTTATCTTATTGTTAAAGAGATACAATAATTTTATCATTCAATAAAAAACTAACTAAATATGAAACCAAAATTATTATTAATAGTATTGTTACTATTTACCTCTTTTGCGTTTTCGCAGGCTTTTGATGTAAATGGTACAGTACTGGATGCATCAGGTATGTCGCTGCCAGGTGTAAATGTAAAAGTTAAAAGTTCGTCACAAAGTACCACAACAGATTTTGACGGTTCTTTTAAATTATCAGGTCTCTCAAAAGGAACTATAATCGTTTTAAGTTACATCGGTTTTCGAACCCAAGAGGTTTCTGTATCGGATAACAAAATAACTGTAAAAATGAGCGATGATGCAAAGTCATTGGATGAAGTTGTGGTAATTGGTTATGGTTCACAGAAAAAGAGAGACCTTACCGGATCAGTAGGTTTAGTTGACAGCAAAACTATTGAAGCCTTAAAACCTGTAAAAGTAGAGCAGGCTTTACAAGGAACTGTTTCAGGAGTTAATGTAACGAGCCAGTCAGGAGCGCCTGGAGCTGGGTTGGACATTCGTATACGTGGTATTGCGACTAATGGAGAAAATAAGCCAACTGCAATTATTGATGGTTATGTTGGAGATTTAAGTTTACTTAATCCAGGTGATATCGAGACTATTACTGTTTTGAAAGATGCGCAGGCTGCTATTTACGGAACTATTGGGGCAAATGGGGTTATATTGATTACCACTAAAATGGGTAAAAGAAACTCAAAAGCTAAGCTTTCATATAACACGTATACAGGATTTCAGGAAACTTCAAGAAAACTTCCTACTTTAAATGCTACAGAATATGTTCTTTTATTAAATGAAAGTTATGCTAATGCGGGACAGGGAATTAAATATCCAAATGTAAATGGTTTTGGAAAAGGGACAGATTGGCAAGAGGAGATTTTTGGAAAAGGAGTGCCAATTATCAATCATGATTTATCTATTTCGGGAGGTTCTGAGAAAATTAATTATTCGGTAAGCGGATCACACCTTGACCAGGAAGGAATTGTTGGTGGAGAGAAATCTGGTTTTCTAAGAAATACTGCAAGAGTTGCAATAGGGGGTGATGTGTCTGATAGATTAAAGTTTAAGACTAATGTTATTTATACCTATTTTACAAGAAAGACATTGAATGAAAATGGACTGGGTTCTGTTCTTTTTAATGCATTAAATATTCCTGCTACAATAAGTCCTTATGATGCAAATGGTAATTTTACTATAATTCCACGTGATGGTTTAGGAAATGAGATTATTAATCCATTAGCGCAAATTGCTAATACATATAACAATTATAACTATAAGAAAATCAATGGGAATTTTGGTTTGGATTATAAGATTTTCAAAGGTTTTGTACTTTCTGGAAATATTGGTTTTAACACTTCAAATAGTGAGTATAAAAATTTTGCAAAACAAGTAAGTTATGGGGATAAAGTATTTGATGTAAAACAAAGCTCTGTAACACAGGGAGCCGTAAATGATAATGACTATTCATTCGATCTTTATGGTACCTATAGCAAACAAATAGGTGAAAATCACAATTTAGTTGGAACGGTTGGTACTACAGTTTTTAAGACCTGGGGTAACGGACTCTCAGCTACAGGCTATGATGTACCTTATAATTCATGGGAATTTGCAGATCTTAGTTTGATAACAACTATTCCAAAAGTTTTGACTAACGGATCTTATAATTATGACCAAAGAAGATTGTCTTATTTTGGGAGAGTACAATACGATTATAAAGGTAAATATTTGTTGTCTGGTATGATCAGACGAGATGCCTCTACAAAATTTGGTCCGGATAATAAAATAGCATATTTTCCTTCTTTTACCGGAGGCTGGGTTGTTTCTGATGAAAATTTCTTTGGTAAACCAAAAATAATTAATTTCTTGAAATTCAGAGCGAGTTACGGTACTTTAGGAAATGATCAGATTGGAGATTATCGCTATTTGAGCCAGCTTTCAGGAGAGGCAACGTATGTTTTTAATGATGAATTGGTTAGCGGCAGGGCTGAAGGTGTATTGGCAAACCCGAATGTTAAATGGGAAGAAGCCAAAAAATTTGATGTTGGTGTCGATATGAAATTATTAGATAATAAAATTTCTGTTGTTGCTGATTATTTTATTGATACCAGAAAAGATTTATTAATACCTGGTATTGCAGTTACGGGTATTGGAGGTATAGGTGCTCCTGGTGCTGGTGCTCCAACTATAAATGCGGGTACAGTGCGGAATTCAGGTATTGAATTTGCGGTAGAGTACAAAGAAAAATTTTCTGATGCTTTTTCAATGAGCGTTGCTTATAATGTAACTTTCCTTAAAAATGAAGTACTTGAAGTAAATAACGAAACTCATTATATAGAAAGAGGTGCTTTTTCTGTAGGTCAGCAAGCCCCGACAAGAATGGAGGAAGGAAAACCAATTGGCTATTTTTATGGATATAAAACAGATGGTATTTTTCAAAACCAGGCCGAAGTTGATGCTCATCCTTCACAACTGGCATTAGGGGCAAATGCAGCTCCTGGTGATTTGAGATTTGTAGATGTAAATGGAGACGGTCTCTTAGATAGTAAAGACAGAACCAATATCGGGGATCAGATACCTGCTGCAACTATGGGTTTCAATGTACAAATGAATTACAAGAATTTTGATTTTGCAGTTTATACCTATGCATCTGTAGGTAATGATTTAATAAGAAATTACGAGAGAAATCTTTCTGATGTTAACCATTTAAATTATGTATTAGACAGATGGACTGGTGAAGGGACTTCTAATTCAACACCTAGAGTAACAACAGGAGCTACAGCAAATAGCATATTCTCTGATTATTATGTTGAGGATGCTTCTTACCTGAGAATTCAAAACTTGCAAATTGGTTATACGTTAGACTCTAAAGTGACCCAAAAAGCCGGTATTACAAAACTCAGATTATATGTTGGGGCTAATAATCTTTACACCTTTACCAAATATAAAGGTTTTGATCCTGGAGCTTCTACCGGAGATCCTATCGCGGGAGGAATTGATTACGGTTTTTATCCTATACCAAGAACCTATCAATTAGGACTAAATCTTAACTTTTAATTTTTGTCAAAATGAAAAAATATACACTAATATTTCTTTTAACAGGAATACTGTTTACCACAGTTTTTATTTCTTGCTCTGATGATTTTGTAGAAACCAAACCACAATATTCAATAGATTCAGAAAATTATTTTAACTCAAAAGCAGATTATGATCAGGCTTTAGTTGCCGCTTATGACATACTTCAATCTACATATGTAAATGTTTTATTAGGAGAAATTGCGTCTGACAATACTTTGGCTGGAGGTGAAAGTCCTACTGATGTGGTGGGTTTTCAACAAGTAGATGATATGATTCATACGCCGGTAAACAGCAATTTACATGATATATGGAACTGGATGTTCGCCGGAGTGCAAAGAACAAATTATATTCTTGAGTTTAAGGATAAAACAGATTTTGAAGGAAAAACACAACTCCTTGCAGAAACCCGTTTTCTTAGAGCATACTACCAATTTGAATTAGTAAAATGGTTTGGTGGTATCCCTATGAAGGGCGATGCAAGATTTAAATTAGGAGATGAAACTAAAATTCCGCGTTCTTCAGTAGCAGAAGTATACGCTTCAATAGAATCTGATTTAATTTACGCAATAGCAAACTTATCTCCAACCACAACTCAAAAGGGAAGAGTCACCAAAGGAGCTGCACAGGCTTTGTTAGGCAAAGCTTACTTATATCAGGATAAGTTTGTACAGGCAGCCACGACATTAGAAAGTTTAATTAGTACTTCTCCTTATTCTTTGGTAACAGATTATAATTCAATATTCGAGATGGAAGGGGAAAACGGACCTGAATCTGTATTTGAAATACAATATACAGATGTTGAAGGTGCCGGATTCGGATGTTTACAATGTAGTGAAGGGAATGTAGCAGTTGGTTTCAGTGGCATACGTGGTTATGAAGGGCCGCTTTTTACTTCAGGATTCAGTTTTAATATTCCAACTCAGGAAAGTGCAGATGCTTTTGAAGTTGGAGATAAACGTAAAGATGTAGCTATATTAGATATAAAAGCGTGGGCAGCAGCAAACACGGGTGTTAAATATGGTAAAGGGAATGAAGATACAGGATTTTTTAACCGAAAATATTTGCCAAGAAAAAGAAGCGCTAATGCAGCCGGAGATTTGAATTTAACTAATCCAAACAATTACAGGGCAATCCGTTATGCAGACGTTTTATTAATGGCTGCCGAGGCTTATAACAGAGGAGGAATTGATGATGGTAAAGCAAGGACATATCTGAATGAAGTTAGAAAACGTGCTTTTGGAGATAATAATCACAATATATCAGCATCAGGAGCCGCATTGACCGATTTTATTTGGGCAGAAAGAAGATTAGAGCTTTTTGGAGAAGGACATCGTTTCTTCGACTTAGTGAGAACAGGCAAAGCAGTTGGAACAATTCCTGGTTTTCAAAAAGACAAAAACGAATTATTTCCGATTCCAATTGAAGAAATTCAATTTGCAGCAGGAAACTGGCAACAAAATCCGGGATATACTAAATAACATCAATTATGAAAAAGATACATTTTATTATAAGTTTTTTCGTTTTGACAGTCCTGATGGGGTGTGCAAGCGATAACAGCGATATTGATTTGGATGGTATAGCAGCGCCGGAAAATATATCAGCTTTGACCACGGTAACGCAGGATAATTCAGGAAAAGTTACTTTTTTACCTAAAGGAGAAGGAGCAACACAATACAAAGTTGATTTTGGTGATGGAAGTGCTGTTTCAGAATATATTTCGCCGGGAGCTACCGTGACACATGCATATGCGGAAGGCGTTTATACAGCTAAAATTATAGCGATGGGATTAAATGGAAAAACTACTGAAGCAGCTCAGCAAGTAGTAGTTTCCTTTAAAGCTCCGGAAAATTTAGTAGTAGTTGTAACCAATGATCTATCAGTGTCTAAAAAGCTAACAGTTACAGCCTCTGCTAATTATGCTTTGTTTTATGACGTTTATTTTGGAGAAGCAGGAAAACCAGATCCAATTTCGGCAAATAACGGTGAATCGGTTTCATATACGTACCAAAATGCAGGAGTGTATACCATTCGTGTGGTTTCAAAAAGTGCTGCCGTTAAAACTACAGAATATACAACTGAGGTTACTGCCAAACTGGTTCTTAATCCAACAACATCAGCTCCGGCTCCGCCAAACAGACAAGCTGGAGATGTGATTTCTATTTACAGTTCTAAATATACTAATGTAGCAGGAACTGTTTTCTATCCGAATTGGGGGCAATCTACTACTTTGACAGAATTTGATTTAGCAGGAGATAAAATGCTGAATTATAATAACCTGAATTATCAGGGGATTGCATTGGCAGATGGTGTAACTATTGATGTAACCGGAATGGAATTTTTTCATATGGATGTATGGACAGCAGATTTAGATAAAATCGAAACATTCTTAATTAGTAAAACGAATGGAGAAAAGCCAGTAGCAAAAAACTTGACAGCGAATGCATGGACAAGTATTGATATTCCTATTTCGGCATTTACAAGTCAGAATTTAACTGTTGCAGATATTTTTCAATTGAAACTGGTTGGAACCCCGGCAGGAAAAAATGTTTATATAGATAATATTTATTTCTACAAAACAGCTGCTCAGTCCGTACAATTGCCTCTTGATTTCGAATCAGCTAGCTTAACTTATGCCTGGGGAGGTTTTGGAGACTCAGGTTTTGGACCAATTCCCGTTTCAGTTGTTACAAATCCTGATAAAACCGGCGCTAATGTATCTAATAAGGTAGTTAAAATTGAGAAAACATCCGGAGCTCAGGTTTGGGCGGGTGCAAGTCTTAATTTAGAAAATACAATCGATTTCACTAAAGGTACTACTGTAAAAGTAACTGTGTGGTCTCCTAAAGTTGGTGCTGATATTTTATACAAAATGGAAGTTTCTACCTCTCCAAAAGACGGAAATGGAAATCCAACGATATTTTTCGAAGCGCATGCAACCACCACAACAGCAAATGCATGGCAGGTATTAACTTTTGACCTCACTACAGCGCCAAATTTTAGTACAGCAAATAAATACGACCGAGTAATTTTGTTTCCGGACTTTGGGCAAATGGGGACAGGTTCGACCTATTACTTCGATGATATAAAACAATCCAATTAAATTAAGAAATCATGAGCAAAAAAATAATTATAAAAATAGTATTCTTATTTGCTATTCTCCTGATGACGGGTTGTCAGAAAGATGATTACGCATTTGGAGATATAAATGCGCCGGCAAATATTCAGATAACTGCTGAAATTGTTGGAAAAACAGCCGCAGAACCCTATGGAGACGGATCAGGAATTGTTAAACTTGTGGCAACTGGAGATGATGTTATTTCATATAAATATGTATTTAGTGACGGAACTTCAGAAAATTCCCCTAGTGGTCATTTTGATAAACGATTTACTAAAACAGGAGTAAATAAATATATCGTTACAGCTGTTGCTTACGGAAAAGGAGGTGTAGCGACCAATACTACAATTGAAGTTGAGGTTTTAAGCAATTTTAGTGATCCGGAAGCAGTTGATTTTCTGACTGGAGGATCGTCTAAAAAATGGTACTGGTCAGCTTCTGAATCAGGGCATTTAGGAGTGGGACAAAATGATGGTGATGCAACCAAAAATTATTATGCCAACTATTATCAGGCAGGTTCATTTGAAAAAGCAGCCTCACCAGCTAGCAGTTGCCTGTATGAAAATGTACTGACTTTTTTTTTAGATGGAGAACAATTAAAATACGAACTGAATAATGGAGGTTCTACCTTTTTTAATGCTGCTTTTGCAAGTGTAGCAGGAGGAAGTTCACCCGATGATGCCTGTCTGGCATACAATGCAGGAGGGATGAAAAATGTATCCCTGAGCCCATCAGAATCTGTTGTGACTAAAAATCCTAATCATGCTACTCAGACAAGAGGAACTATGCTAAACTTCTCAGATGGTGGATTTATGGGGTATTATATCGGTCAGAGTTCTTATGAGATTTTATCTATTACAGCTAACAGAATGGTTGTAAGAGCGGTTATGGGAGGTAATCCTGCCTTGGCATGGTATCATATTTTTACGACAACAAAGCCAACTCAGGTTCCGGATACAGATGTAGATTATAGCAATTTAGTATGGTCTGATGAATTTAATACTGATGGTGCTCCTGATCCGGCGAAATGGGGTTATAATTTAGGAACCGGAGATAATGGCTGGGGAAATAATGAAAAACAGAATTACACTAATGCTGCTGCGAATGTAATCGTTCAGGGTGGAAATCTTAAGATTACTGCGAAGAAAGAATCTTCAGGAGGAGCGGCTTATTCATCAGCAAGATTAGTTTCTGAAAATAAATTTGAATTTAAGTATGGAAAAATAGAAGTAAGGGCCAAACTTCCAATAGGTGCCGGAACCTGGCCTGCCATCTGGATGTTAGGACAAAATTATGCAACAAGTCCGTGGCCTGCCTGTGGTGAAATTGATATTATGGAACATGTAGGAAACAATCAAAATGTAATTCATGGTACACTCCATTATCCAGGCCGCTCTGGAGGAAACGCTGATACAGGCAGTAAAACAATCGCAAATGTTTCAACTGAATTTCATGTTTATAAAGCGGTTTGGAGCCCGACAGCCATAAAAATATATGCTGATGATACACTCATACATTCTGTTGCGAATACTGCTTCGCTGCCGTTTAACAGCGACTTCTTTTTAATATTAAATGTAGCAATGGGAGGAAATCTTGGAGGGAATATCGATCCTGCTTTTACACAGTCTTCTATGGAGATTGATTATGTAAGGGTATATCAATAAAATAATTAATTAATATGATGAAAATTGGAAGGTCAGTTTTTGCTGGCCTTCTTAATTTCTTAATTTAAAAAAATATTGACATGAAAAAAGTAATGTTGCTTTTTATAATTAGTAGCTTTTGCATGGCGCAGGGACTAAAAAGAAAACTGATTTGGGAAGAAAATTTTAATAATAAAGTAAACGAATCTGTCTGGAATTTTGAAGTCGGTGACGGATGTCCAAATCTTTGTGGATGGGGAAATAATGAAAGACAAATTTATACCAGAACCAATCATGAAATAAAAAATGGTAATCTCGTTATTGAAGCACGAAAAGAAGGAGAAAAATACACATCTACAAAAATCACAACTAAGGGAAAAAAAGAATTTTTGTATGGCCGGATCGAAGCAAGGGCCAAGCTGCCTGTTGGTCATGGCTTATGGCCTGCATTTTGGATGTTAGGTGCAAATATTGATGAGGTAAAATGGCCTAAAACGGGAGAAATTGATATTTTAGAATATATAGGAAGAGACCCGCATATGGTTTACACCACCCTGCATACTCAGGACAGTCATGGAAATACAATTAATACAAAAAGAACTGAGTTTCCTAATATAGAAGAAGGATATCATATTTATGCAATTGAGTGGAATAAAGATAAAATTGATTTTTTCGTTGACGAAATTTTGGTTTATACTTTTAATCCTGAAGTTAAAAATGAAGATACCTGGCCTTTTAATAAGCCATTTTATATCATTATTAATTTAGCTATTGGAGGTAATTTTGGAGGCCCGGCTGTTGATGATGCAGTTTTGCCTCAAAAATTTTATATTGATTATGTCCGTGTGTATAAATAATATAAAATAACTACTATTAAAAAAGAAGTGTAACTTGTTTAAAATAAATAATTTAGGCGAGGAAACTTCTTTTTTTTTTAACTGTTAAAACATTTAAATTATTTAAGATTTACACGCGCTTTATCGATAAAATTTAAAATTAATTAATATTATTTCGAATTTTACTACTAATTATTCTGCTGTTCATTTGCTTTTTAAAATAAAAATTTGTTAAATTTGGACAGATTATTAACAAACTCAAAAAAAGATAAGCCTATACAATAAAATTACTTTTTAGAAAATTACTCCAAATTTCAACAACTAAAAAAGTAGTATATTATGGCTGATCTGCATATTCCTGACGCTCTATTGGTTAAAAATTATGTTGAAGGCAATGAAAATGCTTTAGCAACATTAATAAAAAGGCATGAGTCTAAAATCTATGGATTCATATATTCAAAGATTGCTGATAGAGATATTTCAAATGATATTTTTCAGGATACTTTTATTAAAGTTATTAAAACTTTAAAATCCAACTCATACAACGAAGAAGGTAAATTCCTGCCTTGGGTGATGCGAATTTCTCATAATTTAATTGTGGATCACTTTCGAAAAACCAAAAAAATGCCAATGTACAGAGAAACAGAAGAGTTTTCGATTTTTTCGATTATGTCTGATGATTCTTTAACTATTGAAGGTAAAATGATTTTAGACCAGGTCGAAGTTGACCTTAAAAAACTAATTCAGGAGCTTCCCGATGATCAAAAAGAAGTATTAATAATGCGCATGTATCAGGATATGAGTTTCAAGGAAATCTCCGAATTAACCGGTGTAAGTATCAACACAGCATTAGGCAGAATGCGTTATGCATTAATGAATTTAAGAAAAATAATTGATAAACATCAAATTATTTTAACCAATTAATACTATTTTAGATATTGTCGCGTTATACTGGTATAAAACATTTTCATAGTATGGCGAAAATTTACTCTAAAAAGACATTAGCTTCTAAAGATTTAAAACCAAACAAAGAAGTCGTTTCTTTTTTATTAAGTTATTCACAAGCTTTAAAAGTTGTGAAAATCGATAATAAAAGTTTTGAAATTATAGCTAATTAAACAGCCCACTACTTTTGTCGGATGTTTATTCGAAAGAGAACCAAATGGTCGTTTTGGTCGAAAGCTCACTATTCGTATGCAGATACAAATAGTGAGTTTTTTTATAAAATAAATCCTAATTCATATGATCTTGAAAGACTGTTGATAAATATTTGTAATAAAGAAATGGCGTAAAGCAACTTGTTCTTGTAAGGAATTATTTCTTTTAAACAGACTTTTGAAAAATAATTTGTATTTTATTTGTGTATTCATTTTTTAATTCTATTTTTAGATAAAAAATAAATAACCTTCAAAAAATGATGTAAAAAAAAAACATTTATAATTTTAATTCAGTTAAAAAATGATTTTTTTATATGTAGCGAATGTCTAACCGTATAAAATTTGTTGATATGATAAAAAACTACCCTAATTTTTCTATCTAGTTTGATGAGCTTTTAAATCCCATCAGATTTACAAGCTTACAGTTTTGCATCTAAATGCATCCCAAATCTATTAACTATCAAACTAATCTAAATATGAAATTAAAATTTATAATGTTATCAATACTATTGATACATGTTGGAGTATATTCTCAAAAGTCTCAAATAAAAGATGCTCAATCTTTGTTTGAAAAAGGAAAATCTGATGAGGCAATTGTAATTTTAAAGAAGACAGAATATCTAATTCTAAATGCCCCGGATGAAGAAAAGTCAGATTTTTATTTCTTAAAAGGAAATGTGTTAAAGGACCTGGCACTCAAAAATATTGATGCTGCCAATAATTTTTCTGCTGCATCACAATCTTATCAGGATGTAATTTTATATGAAAACGAAGCTGGTAAATACAAACTTTCCGTAAAAGCAAACCTGGCTTTAAAAGATATGAAGTCAAAACTTGTTAATGGTGCAATCAGTGATTTCAAGGCAGGTAATTTTAAAGAGAGTGCTGAAAAAAGCTATAAAGTATATTTATTCGATAAAAAGGATACAATGAATTTGTACAATGCAGCTGCTGCTTACTTAAATGCAAAGGAATATGTTTTGGCAATCCAATATTATGAGCAGTTAAAAAAAATCAACTTTTCAGGAAATGGAATTCTTTATTACGCGACCAATAAGAAAACAAAAGAAGAAGAAGCTTTTATTTCTCCAAAAGCAAGAGAATCGTATATTCAGGAAGGACTTTATGAAAAACCGAGAAATGAAGCTATTCCTTCCAGGAAGTTCGAGGTAAATAGAAACTTAGCATATGCTTATTTAGAGAGAAAGGAATTAGTAAAAGCAGAGGCGACCTACAATTATCTTTTAGAATTAAATCCTAATTATATTGATGCATACATCAATCTGGCTTATTTAAAACTAGAATCAAAAAAAGAAATAGTAGAAAAGATAGATGCTTTGGGGAATTCTAAAAAAGAAATGCTGGAGTATGATAAATTGTCAGCAAAAAAAGATGATATAACAAAAAGTGCTATTCCTTATCTTACAAAAGCACTTACTATCGAGCCAAAAAATCCAGAAGTTACAAAGATGCTTTTAGGAATTTACAGATCTTTAGATATGACAAAAGAGTATAATTCTCTAAAGACAATTAGTAATTAATAACAATAAATTTTATTAGCTATTAATTGTTCAAAAGAGACTTAGGAGTTTAAATTTAAAACTTAAAAGCTTTAGTTTTATCGGGATTTTTTATTTCGAAATAAAAACCAAATCGGTATTTTGCATGAAAGCTCACTATACGTATGAAAATACTGATAGTGAGCTTTTTTGTACACTAATTTAATGATAAATAGATAATCAATCTTAAATGTATGGTGACATAAATAGCAGGATTTGCGGTTTAAAATTTTTAATTAGTTAAAGGAATTGTACTTTAATTAGGATTTTTATTATTACGGTGTTAAAGTTTAGTGCTTTGTTAGTTTGCCTGATTTTTATCTTTAGGTTATTAAAAAAAAGCTTTTATTTTGTACAAATCAATAGATCTAAATTTGTCGGATTTGAAATGGTTCAGAATAAAAGTAAATAATAATAAAATAAAAATTTAAAGCATCAATTTTAACATCTATGAAAAAAAACTACGATAATTTATTTTGTTTTGTTTGCGCCTTTTAAATGTATACTACATTCAATTAATCAATTATTTAATAATCAAACTAAACAAAAAAATGAAAAATAATATTAAAATACTATCCTTTCTGTTATTGGTTAATGTTGGGGTATTTGCCCAAAAAGATCAAATAAAAGAAGCTCAGTCTTTTTATGATAAAGGAAAAATCGAAGAGTCATTAACAATTTTAAAAAAAATTGAATATCTTATCGTCAATGCCCCTGACGTAACCAAATCTGATTTTTTTTACTTAAAAGGAAATAGTCATAAAGATTTAGCGAATAAGGACATAGATCCGAAAAATAATTTCACATTGGCTTCTGGTGCATATCAGGATGTACTTTTGTATGAAAATGATTCACGCCATTACAAATATGCTTTTAAGGCAGATTTAGCTTTAAAAGATATTAAATCAAAACTCGTTAAGGGGGCAATTAGCGATTTCAAAGAAGGGAAATACAAAGAAAGTGCTGATAAGAGTTATGAAGTTTACTTATTTGATAAAAAAGATACGTTAAACTTATACAATGCAGCAGCAGCTTCCCTAACAGGTAAAGATTATATTTCATCTATCAAATATTACGAGGAACTTAAAAAAAGGAACTATACAGGAACAGGAACTATTTTTTATGCAACTCATAAAAAGACAAAATTAGAAGATGCTTTCGTTTCTTTAGGTGCGCGTGATTTGGCCGTTAGTGAAGGTGTATACGAGAAACCCAGAAATTTTTCGCCTCCTTCAAAAAGAGAAGAAGTTTTAACTAATCTGGCTTTTTCATATTTAGAGCGAAATGATTTTGCTAATGCAGAAAAAAATTATCAGGATGCTTTACAGGTAAATCCTAATTGTATTAATTGTTGCATTAATCTTGTTTTTGTCAAAATGGAATTAAAAAAGGCATTGTTAGATCAAATGAATGCACTAGGAAATACTCCAAAAGAAGTAAAACAATATGATGAATTAAATACTAAAAAAGATGAGATTGTAAAAAGTGCAATACCAATTCTTAAAAAGGCTTTAATTATCGAACCAGGCAATGAAGAAGCAAAAAAATCACTTTTAGGTATATACAGAGCTCTGGAAATGACTAATGAATATAATGCTTTGAAAAACAGTAAATAATTTATACGGAAGCTGCTAAATTTTCTTTTTGGCAGCTTCTTCTATTATTGATTTTTTTCCAATAGTTCTCGTAATAATATCTTTTTCCAGACTCCAGCCCCTTGCAGGAGAATATTCACGTCCGTACCAGATAATCTGCAAGTGTAAATCATTCCATAAATCTCTTGGAAATAATCTTTTAGCATCCTTTTCGGTCTGGACTACATTTTTTCCGTTCGAAAGATTCCATCGGTACATCAATCTGTGTATATGCGTATCAACTGGAAATGCCGGAACCCCAAATGCCTGGGACATCACCACACTTGCTGTTTTATGGCCAACAGCCGGCAAAGCTTCAAGAGCCTCAAAACTCTGAGGAACTTCTCCGTTATGTTTTTCAATTAAAATCTCAGATAACCCGTGAATCCCTTTTGATTTCATTGGTGACAACCCGCACGGACGAATAATTTCCTTAATTTCTTCTATAGACATTTTTACCATATCATATGGGTTATCAGCCTTAGCAAATAATAAAGGTGTAATCTGATTCACACGCACATCTGTACATTGTGCAGAAAGCAATACAGCAATCAATAAGGTATAAGGATCTTTGTGGTCAAGCGGGACAGGTATAGTAGGGTAGAGTTCTTTTAACGTATTTATAACAAATTGTACTCGGGCTTCTTTATTCATTTCCGTATTTTTATTACCGTAAAAATAGCATAATTTTGATGATGTGCCTAATCCGGCTTTCCGTTTCAACTCCTCATTGTCAAAGTAACATTTTTAAGCATTAACAAGAGCTTCCGCTGGTCGCTTTCTTAATGCAAAAAATGTAAACTTTCACAATTCCGGGGTTTTCACTGCAATCCGGGGCAGAAAACAAGTAACAATTCATAATTAACAATTATAAAACATGACGACATTACAAAAAGGGGATAAAGCACCCAATTTTTCAGGAACAGATCAGGACGGAAAAACACATACACTGGCAGATTATAAAGGGAAAAAGCTGGTAGTTTTCTTTTATCCCAAAGCGAGCACACCGGGCTGTACCGCTGAAGCCTGTGATTTAAGGGATAATTTTGAGCGTTTTAAAGCTAATAATTATGAACTTTTGGGTGTAAGTGCGGATAGTCAGAAAGCGCAATTGAAATTCAAAGACAAATACGAATTTCCTTTTCCGCTTTTGGCAGATGAAGACAAATCAGTAATCAATGCTTTTGGAGTCTGGGGACCAAAGAAATTCATGGGAAAAGAATATGACGGAATCCACAGGACCACTTTCGTAATTGACGAAAACGGAATAATCGATGAGGTTATTTCACAGGTCAAAACAAAAGAACATGCAGCTCAAATTTTGAAATAATTAAGTAAAAAAAATGCCCTTTTTTCGGAAAGGGCATTTTTGTATATTTCTATTTTCAAATTATTCTAAAACTAAACCAATCTGACCATCGTCATCTAATTCAGTTTCTACAGGATCGTCTTCTGAAATTTCAGGTCTTTCCGGAACTTCTTCAACAGGTTCTTCGTAAGGAAGCGGTTCTAATAAATTGACTTGTCTTAACTTTTCTGTTGTTAACTGATTTCCTAAAGCTTTAAAACCTTTTACGGCTATAAAGTCTGCTACATCTATATGAAGATCTTCTTTCTGAACACCTTTTACTTTTGCAAAAACCAATTGTGCCACCGGACGATAATCTGTTGATACAATTTCCAACTGAGAATTCGGATGATCGGTAATAAAGCTTTCTTCTTTGCCCTCATTTTCTACAAGGAAACGCTTTAAGAAATAGCGCTCTTTTTCACCATCGTAATAAATTGCAGAAATTGGTTTCTTAGGTTTCCATTTTTCCAAAACAATCATATCTTCTTCAAAGTGAGTTGATAACTCCGGAATAATTACTTTTAGTTTACCGGATTGACTGATAACCAAAATCTTGTCAGTTGGCTTGAATTCGCCCAGTAATTCTCCACGTCCGTCAACATTTAAACGTTTTACCGTATCATCAAACCAGACTTTTCTAGGCAATAAAGTAGAAATTCCTTTTTCTTTTAGTTCGATTTTTTTAATCGGGTATTTAGTAACCAGATTTCCTTTTGATGCACGTCCTTTAATGGCAAGGGCAGCAAAATCAATATCGAATTTCAGTTTTTTAATCGTTCCAATTTGTCTTAATAAGATGGTAACAACTTCCGCTTCACCGTTGGGATTATGTGAGAAATAAACAACCTGAGAACCTTTGGTACCATTTGTTAAATCATAAGCTTTGTCTCTGGTAACTCCCGAAACATTGAAACGTTTGATATAAGACGGACCCGATTTTCCATCACGATAAATCATGTTGTAAATGGTACGTTTATCGCTTTTATCAAATACTGCAACATGTATAATGTCTTTACCAACAAACGTTTTGCTGTCAACTTTTGTAATCATCATTGTACCATCACGCAAAAACACAATGACATCATCAATATCAGAACAGTCTCCAACGTATTCGTCTTTCTTTAAGCTGGTTCCTACGAAACCTTCTTCGCGGTTTACGTATAATTTTGTGTTTCGTAAAACAACTTTTGTAGCTTCAACGTTATCAAAAACACGAAGTTCAGTCTGGCGTTCGCGCCCTTTTCCATATTTCTCTTTCAACTTAGTGAAATAAGCAATGGCAAAATCAGTAAGATGTTCCAGATTGTATTCGACCTCTTTCATTTCTTCTTCTAACCTCGAAATCAATTCATCGGCTTTATCAGAGTCAAAACGGGTAATACGAATCATCGGAATCTGAGTCAGTCTTTGCAAATCATCATCATTGATTTCTCTTACAAATGATTTTTTGAAAGGCTCGAAACGGTCATACAAATATTTGTAAAGGGATTCCCTGTCACCGTATAATTTGAAATCAATGTACATTTCTTCGCGAATGAAGATTTTCTCCAGAGTAGAAAAATGCCATTTGTTTTTTAATTCTTCTAATTGGATTTCAAGCTCTTGCTTAAGTAATTCAACTGTTCTTTCCGTAGAAATTTTCAACATTTGAGAAACACCGATAAACAAGGGTTTATTATCTTCAATAACACAACCTAAAGGTGCTACAGAGGTTTCGCAGGCTGTAAATGCAAATAAAGCATCAATAGTTTTATCCGGTGAAACCCCTGGGAAAAGATGAATTAAAATTTCAACATCTGCCGCAGTGTTGTCTTCAATTTTCTTAATTTTAATTTTACCTTTTTCGTTCGCTTTCAAAATACTGTCAATCAGACTCGAAGTATTGGTAGAAAACGGAATCTGTGTAATTACTAATGTATTTTTGTCTAACTGTGAAATCTTCGCACGCACACGCACACGTCCGCCACGCATACCGTCGTTGTAATTCGAAACGTCGGCAACACCGGCCGTCATAAAATCAGGATACAGCGTGAATGGTTTTCCTTTTAAGATTTTAATCGAAGCGTCAATTAATTCATTGAAGTTATGCGGTAAAACTTTTGTTGATAAACCAACTGCAATACCTTCAGCTCCCTGTGCTAAAAGCAACGGAAATTTTACAGGAAGATTAATCGGTTCAGCTTTTCTACCGTCATACGATAATCCCCATTCAGTAATTTTTGGAGAGTATAAAACCTCCAAAGCAAATTTAGATAAACGTGCTTCTATATAACGAGAAGCTGCTGCTCCGTCACCTGTAAGTATGTTTCCCCAGTTTCCCTGGCAGTCAATCAATAAATCTTTTTGACCGATCTGTACCATAGCATCACCAATACTCGCATCTCCGTGAGGGTGATACTGCATGGTGTGCCCAACTACATTGGCAACTTTATTATAACGACCATCATCCAGCTCTTTCAAAGAGTGCATAATACGACGCTGAACAGGTTTAAAACCGTCCTCAATTGCAGGTACAGCACGTTCCAGAATTACGTACGAAGCGTAGTCCAAAAACCAGTCTTTGTACATTCCGGTTACTTTGGTAATCACATCTTCGCCTTCTTCTTCCTGATTTTCGTAAAAATGCTGTCCTTCAAAATGTTTAGCATCTACGTCTATAATCTCATCTTCATCACCATTTTGATTGTCATCAATTTGGTTTTCATCCTGATTATTCTCGTCGTCGCTTGGAATTATGTTATCGTCTTCTTCGTCTTTCATTTTTTATGCTGAATTATTTCAGTATTTCTATTTAATCGCTTTGATTGCCAAATTTTTTCTGCGAATGCTTCTTCTTTCGCTATTGCTTTTGGATCATCATTTTCTACAAAAAGTGAAATTCCAAATTTTTTAAATAAGTTACTCATATCATAATAACAATACCTTTGAAAATCTTTTAAATTATCTGAATTTCGAGAACTTGAACATTCTAAACAAAACTCATTATAACCAATAATTCTGTTTTTATTATCTCTAAACAGAATCATGTGTCTAGGATTATAGCAAGCTGACTCAATTTGATCAAGTGAACAACTATCACTTATCATTAAATTCAAAAGCTCTTTTTCCTGAATTTTATTTAAAACAACTCTTTCCTGTATCATTGTACTGTCGAAAGTTAATTTATATTTAGCTACTAATACTTTGTGAATTGGAAATTCTCCTTTAAATTTAGTATCCCAATAATTTCTATTATAATAAGAAATCAGTTCAATCTTAGAATAATTCTTTATTGGAAACTCTCTTTTATTAATTACTTTACTATATGTTTTATCTGTATCATTCTTTTTACAAGAAATTAAAAGTAAGGTTAAGATCAAAAATATAATTTTCTTCATTTCTCGCTCTCTATTTATTTTGAAGAGGTTCTTTCAAAACCTCAACACTTGGTAAAACGGTTTTATATTTACTCGCAAAAATCTGCTCATTGTTTTCAGGCAATGTATATTTAACTACAGCTTCACTTTTATTTTGGCAAAGAAAAAGGTGAAGGATCTTCAGCTACAAGTGTAAGTTGCTGCGAATCTTTATTTTCCAATTTCGTAGACAGTGTCGACTAATTTGAATATATCTTATAAAATTTTCTCATTCGGTCAAGATTTTCTACAGAAAATACTTTACCGAATTCTTGTATAAGCTGCTCAGATAAACCTTTTAAAAGCTTTTTACCGTATTCAGCCCTATCTTTTCCATTTTGTTCATCTTCAACAATAATTTTTCCTATTTCAAAATAACTATAAACCATTGTTGAGTTTACAGTGCGCAAAACCTGTTGTCGGGCATTTTGCAATAGCTCAAATACTTGCTGAAATATAAATTTATTTTGAAGATCGCTTGACAATAATATGTTTTTTAAATAGTGGCATCTTCCAATTCATCAATCTCAACCTTCAGATTCTTGATGATAAAATCCTGTCGATCCGGAGTGTTTTTCCCCATATAGAAAGATAACAATTGCTCAATCGAAGTATTTTTATCCATCATAACCGGATCAAGTCGGATCGTATCTCCAATAAAGTTTTTAAACTCATCTGGTGAAATCTCCCCCAAACCTTTAAATCGCGTGATTTCCGGTTTTGGTTTTAGTTTTTCGATAGCTTCTTTTCTTTCTTCTTCAGAATAACAGTAAATCGTTTCTTTTTTATTTCGAACCCTGAAAAGCGGCGTTTGTAAAATATACAAATGTCCTTCTTTGATTAATTCAGGAAAAAACTGTAAAAAGAACGTAATTAAAAGCAAACGAATGTGCATTCCGTCGACATCGGCATCGGTTGCGATTACAATGTTGTTATAGCGCAGTTTTTCTAAGCCATCTTCGATATCCAATGCTGCCTGAAGTAAGTTGAATTCTTCGTTTTCATACACGATTTTTTTACTCATTCCGTATGAATTCAGAGGCTTACCACGCAAACTGAAAACGGCTTGCGTATTCACATCACGCGACTTAGTAATCGATCCGGAAGCAGAATCACCCTCGGTGATAAAAAGCGTACTTTCTAAGTTTCTCGGGTTTTTGGTATCAGGTAAATGCGCACGGCAGTCCCTTAATTTTTTATTATGCAGATTGGCTTTTTTAGCACGGTCTGTTGCCAGTTTTCTAATTCCGGATAATTCTTTTCTTTCACGCTCAGCCTGAAGAATTTTACGCAGTAAAGCTTCAGCTGTCTGCGGGTTTTTGTGTAAATAATTATCTAATTTGGTTTTGATAAAATCGTTTACAAACGTACGTACAGAAACCGGTGGAGTTCCATCGTCTGAACCCATATCGGTAGAACCTAATTTTGTTTTGGTTTGAGACTCAAAAACCGGTTCCATCACTTTAATACTAATCGCACTTACAATTGATTTACGAACATCTGATGCTTCGAAATTCTTATTGTAAAACTCACGAATTGTTTTTACAACGGCCTCACGGTAAGCCGCTAAGTGCGTTCCTCCCTGCGTTGTGTTTTGTCCGTTTACGAAAG
This sequence comes from Flavobacterium flavigenum, assembly GCF_027111255.2. Lineage (NCBI taxonomy): Bacteria > Pseudomonadati > Bacteroidota > Flavobacteriia > Flavobacteriales > Flavobacteriaceae > Flavobacterium > Flavobacterium flavigenum. The sequence goes on from NZ_CP114285.2 coordinate 4,644,619, forward strand.
AGTGGTATTCTTCACTATATTGCGTTTTACTGTGTGTTAAAGCGACTTCAATATCATGATCTTTCAAATGAATGATCGGATATTCTAAATCCTCTTCGCTGATGGTTTCTTCTAATAAATCACGAAGACCGTTTTCAGAAATATATTTTTCGCCATTAAAAATAATCGTCAAACCATTGTTTAAGTAACAATAGTTTTTAACCATCTTAATCACGTATTCTAAACGAAATTTATAGTTTTTAAAGATCGATTCATCTGGTGTAAAAGTTACTTTTGTTCCTTTACGTTTGGTTGTGTCAATAACATCTTCTTCCTGAACCAGATTTCCTGCAGAGAATTCAGCTGCTTTTTGTTTGTCATCACGAACCGATTCTACACGGAAATAATTAGAAAGCGCATTTACCGCTTTTGTTCCGACACCATTCAGACCAACCGATTTCTGGAAAGCTTTAGAATCATACTTTCCTCCGGTATTCATTTTCGAAACTACATCGACCACTTTACCCAATGGAATTCCACGTCCGTAATCACGAACAGAGACTGTTTTGTCTTTAATGCTTACCTCGATAGTTTTTCCCGCACCCATAACGAATTCATCGATACAGTTGTCTAAAACCTCTTTTAAAAGAATATAAATACCATCATCAGGCGATGATCCGTCCCCTAATTTCCCGATGTACATACCCGGACGCATACGAATATGTTCCTTCCAATCGAGTGAACGAATATTATCTTCGTTGTATTGATTTTGCTCTAGCATAAATGAATTTAGGATTTTTTGCTAATGTACCATTTATCGGTAAAAAATAAAAGTGTATTCCTTATTTGTTATGAATAATAACAGTTTAAAACCTATTTAAATTGACTTGCAAATAATAACTCCAATAAAATTATGAAAAAACTGATTTTTCAGCAAAAAATACTACTTGATTCCGAGTACTTGTTTGGCTAAATCAATCATTTCAGATGTTCCCGTGTTTTTATTTTTTTCGTCAGAGAGTTTTACAACACCTTGCCAATGTGTATTATCAGGTTTCGTATCTGTTAATTTTATAACCATATTCATTGCAGGAAGTCCAACGTCATTAGTGAAATTGGTTCCAATTCCGAATGACATTTTTATTTTGTCTTGACAGAAATCGACGATTCTTTTTACCTTTTCGAAATTTAACGAATCGGAGAAAACAATCGCTTTCGATTTTGGATCAATGCCCATTTTGGTATAATGTGAAATTACTTTTTGAGCAAATTCTATCGGATCGCCGCTATCATGTCGTACACCATCAAAAAGTTTGGAATATTTTTTATCGAATTGACTAAAAAATATGTTTGTTGTGTAGGTATCTGTCAAAGCGATTCCAAGGTCGCCTCCGTAAACCTGAGTCCAGTGTTCCAGGCTGATCGAATTAGCCATTTTAAAACCGTACTGTGCAGCATGAAACATAAACCATTCGTGTGCGTGGGTACCTAAAGGTCTGCGGTTGTTGATCATTGCAAAATGTACATTACTGGTTCCCAGGAAGCTTCCGGAACCGTAAGTTCTGAGTGTTTCATTTATTAAATGATGCACATCGTAAGAATGACGGCGTCTGGTGCCAAATTCCAAAACAGAAACACCAAGATTATTGTAATTGTCAATTTTGTTTTTAGTCAGTTCTTTTATGGCGTCGTCATTTAAACGTATTAAAAGATTTGATTTATAAAAGAGTTCAGAAATTAAAGCCATCAATGGCACTTCCCATAAAATAGTACGATACCAATAGCCTTCAATAGTAACTTTGATTTCTGAGCCTTCCTGAATAATGTGCACTTCAGATGGATCGTAGCTATATCCTTGAAGAAAATCTAAATAAATAGGGTCGAGATATGGACAGTAGTGTGATAAATAATTCTTTTCGTCTTTGGTTAATCTCAGGTCTGCCATTGCGTCAACCGATTTTCGAAGCAAATCCGAAAAACCTGGCGGGAAAATATGTTTCCCCCGATTGATAAAACCATAGCGTACCCTGGCTTTTGGAAAAAGCCTGATTACAGCGTGCTGCATCGTAAATTTATAGAAATCATTATCTAAGATCGATTTCAAAAAAGTTGTTTCCATAATTCAGGTCATTGCTATTTTAGCAATAACTACTAAGTTACGACAATTCAGTAAAATAAGAAAGAATCTGGTTAGCGATAATTATTTTTGAATTACTTTAAAAGAAGCAATGCTATTTGTATCCAGATAAAATGTAATATAATTTCCGATAGTATTATCAAAAGTAACCTGAAATTCTAAACCGTTTCTTTTCTCTTTTGAGTTTGTTATCCTGACAGGCTGGTTCTTTTTATTGAGGTAATAAAGCGTATCTGACTTTGAAATGTTTTTGATCAAAAAAGTTATTTTATCACCATTATTGACCTCAAGGATTCCGGATTCAGGAGTTATTATTTTATTGTCTCCTTCGATTGTTTTGTTGTAAATTAAAGGACCATTTAGAAAGTCCTCTTTGTTTAATTTCTTCCCAAGAAAAGTACCTGAATCAGGAAAATGTTTTGCAAAAAAGTAATCCGGTTCTGTATCAAAATAGGCCGGATCAAAATCTTTTACCATTCTGCCCTTACTGCTGTCATAATAACCTTGTCCCCAGGTAACGTCAACTAATCTCCATTTTCCATCAATTAAAACGATGTTCCATGCATGATTGGAAGAAGTGCTCTTTCTGCCAATATCTGCGAGTCTTGTCTTTGAATCTCCTTTGATAATTTCTGATTTAATTCCAACTAATCCAGTCAAATGCTGAAATAAAAGGGTAAAACCTTCGCAGACTGCTTTTTTCGATTTGAAAGCCTTTTGAAGTATTTGGTTGTTAAACTCTTGTATTTTCTTTTGCTTTTCTGCTTCATTCCGATAAGAAAAACGCATTGATCCAGGAGGGTTTAAAAAAGCATCATAATCATATTTTATGTTAAATGCTATCCAGCTGTAAATGGCTCTTGCCTTATCATAATCTGAGTTGAAATCCTTGTCGATTTTTTGAGCTAATTCTTCGGTGCTGTCAAAACTTTTAGGATATTTCAGGACAATCCCGTCTATAGCATTCAGTTTTTGAGAGTAGGAGAGATGAAGTGTAATTACATTTAAAAATATAAATGCAAAAACAAATTGTTTGAATTTCATTAATTAAAACTGTTTTTTACAATAGTTTTGAGTTCATTATCAAATTCCGGATTTGAAATTTCATCTTTTTCCAAATCAAAATTAGCATTGAATGAAGGTAATGAAAATAGGGCTTTTATCTGAGCGCCATATCTTGGAAATGCAGTTTTTGCAATTTCTAAAACAGAAGCACCGCCTCTCGCCCCAGGTGAAGTCGCCATTAATAGCATTGGTTTTTGCTGGAACACATCTTTTATAATCCTGGAACTCCAGTCAAATACATTTTTAAAGGCAGCTGAATAATTTCCGTTATTTTCAGCCAAAGAAACCACTAGTATATCAGCACTTTCTATTTTTTTAAGAAATGATTTTGCGGTTTCGTGCTGTCCTATTTCTTTTTCTAAATCAACGCTGAATAAAGGCATTTCAAAATCATTCAGATCTAAAATTTCTATTTCTGCATTTTCAAACTGATTTGCGGCATAAGCAGCTAGATGTTTATTGATGGACTGTTGGCTGTTACTTCCTGCAAAGGCTATAATTTTCATGGTTTGTTTTTTAATTAAAAATACTAAAATTAAGTTACAATTAAAAACGCAGTAAATTGAAATAAATTTTACAAAAAAAAGTCCAAAATGAATGATTCTTTTTGGACTTTTATGATTTTGAATACAGTGAAATTAATTCTGTTCTAATTGTTTTTCAGGGTGATAGCCAAAAAGATGATGTTCTTTTATGATTTCGGCAACTCCGGAAGGAAGCATTGGTTCCCAGCCAGGTTTTCCCTGACCAATCATTTTCAATACTTCACGGGAAAATACATTTAAAATATCTGGGTTGTAGTCTACAATATCAACTACTTTTCCGTTGAATTTAAAGAATTTATACAATTCTTTCATTCTTGGATGTACTTTTAGATTTTCTGAAGTAATAATTTCTCCATTTTCACCCAACATTGGATATAAAAACACTTTCATATCACGATAGAATAATTTTCCAAAAGCTTCAAGTATTCCGCCGCTTAAATGGCGGTAGTATTTCTCGTCAAAGATATCGACTAAATTATTTACACCCATTGCAAGTCCCATACGGGCTTTGGTGTAATTAGAGAAATATTCAACCACTTTATAATATTCCTGGAAATTAGAAATCATAACAGTTTGCCCTAATGAACAAAGCAATTCGGCCCTGTCCATAAAATCACGCTCATCAATTTCTCCGTCTGAACGTAAATTTGAAAGCGTAATTTCAAAAACTACTAAAGTATTTTCTTTTTCAACCTTATTCTCTTCCAGAAACATTTTTAAAGATTTCCTGTACATGTCTACATTTACATTGGTAACAGGGCGGAAACTTCCTCTGAAAGCAAGAAGGTTTTTCTTGTATAAAATCGCTGCAGGTAAAATATTTTTTCCTTCCGGATTGAACATTACAGCATCAGTCATGCCGTTTTTAACCAGTTGCAAGCTCATCAGACGATTGTCAACATCTGCAAAACGAGGTCCTGAGAAATTAATCGTATCGATCTCTAACTGATCTTTGTCTAAGTGATCGTATAAATGTCTAAGTAATTTTTTAGGATCGTTATAGGTGTAAAAAGCACCATAAATCAGGTTAACACCTAAAATTCCTAATGTTTCCTGCTGTAATCGGGCATCTGTTTCTTTAAAACGAATGTGAAGGATAATTTCGTTATAAGCTTCATCAGGTTCAATCTGGTATCGGATTCCGACCCAGCCATGACCTTTAAACTGCTTGGCAAAATCTATCGTGGCAACAGTATTGGCGTAACTAAAAAAAAGTTTATTGGGGTGTTTTTCTCTACTCAGACGTTCTTCAATTAGTTCACCTTCAAAGGTTAACATTTTTTTGAGTCGGTTTTCGGTTACATATCGTCCATCACTTTCGGTACCATAAACCGCGTCACTAAAATCTTTATCATAGGCAGACATTGCTTTTGCAATTGTTCCTGATGAACCTCCGGATCTGAAAAAATGTCTTACAGTTTCCTGTCCGGCACCAATTTCTGCAAAAGTTCCGTAAATATTTTCATTTAAATTAATACGTAATGCTTTGTCTTTTATAGAAGGAATCTGAGCGATGACCTTGTCACCTTTGAGTTTTATTTCTGTGCCCATTTTATTTTGAATAGATTTGTTACAAAGTTAGTAAATTAGCGTTCTAATGAAAGAGAAATAATCCCTATTTTTGTAAAAAAAAAAGTTCAATTGAAGATTTATTTTTTAGGTACCGGTACTTCTCAAGGTATTCCCATTATTGGGATTGATCACCCTGTTTGCAAGAGTTTAGACGCTAAGGATAAAAGACTTCGTGTGTCGATTTGGATCACATGGGACGAGCATTCTTATGTAGTGGATTGCGGACCTGATTTCAGGCAGCAAATGCTTTCCTGCGGCTGTCGAAAACTTGATGCCATTTTATTTACACATGAGCATGCTGATCATACGGCGGGTTTAGATGATATTCGGCCTTATAATTTCAGGCAGGGGGAAATTCCCGTTTATGCCCACAAACGAGTGATTGATAATTTAAAAAAGCGTTTTGATTATGTTTTTGAAACAGTCAATAAATATCCAGGCGCACCAAGTGTAAAAACGATTGAAGTAATCAATAACAAGCCTTTTGCTATTGGAGATAAAATGGCTGTCCCGATAAATGTTATGCATGGTGATTTGCAGGTTTTTGGGTACAGAATCGATGACTTTGCTTATTTGACAGATGTAAAAACCATTGACAAAACGGAAACTGAAAAATTAAAAAACCTGAAAGTGCTGGTTGTGAATGCACTTCGCGTAGAACCTCATGATACGCATTTTAATTTGCAGGAAGCACTTGATTTTATCAATTTAGTGAAACCTGAAAAAGCTTATTTAACCCACATTAGCCATGTTTTGGGATTTCATGAAGAAGTTCAGAAACAGCTCCCTGAAAATGTTTTCCTGGCTTATGACAATTTAGAAATTACAATTTAATTATACCTACAAAATGAAGAAATCCTTAATGCTTTATCTTTTTTTATTAGCAATTCTAATGAATATTTTTACTTATATGTTTTACAGCAGAGAAGTAAAATTTGAAAAGGAACGATATGATAAAACGACGAAAAAGCTTAGAGACAGCATCAATCTGGTTTCAACAAAACTAGCTGAATCCAACTATTTTTCATTAGAAAACAATGAAAATGCCCAAAATTATTTTGATAACAGCGCTTCTGGCGGAAAGGTAATTTTATATGAAAAGCTGATTCCGGCGGTAACCGAAAAATTATTGGACTTAAATGCTAATCCAAACGGAAATCCTTACACAGGGCAAGATAAAATTGGACCTAATAAATTTATTATCAATAAAGTAAAAATATTAAATCACAGGTGGATTATTGCTGATTACAGTAATGGCGAATTGTGGGGAGAGGTATTGTTGAAATACTTTGTTGACGATAAGGAAAACATAACTTTTGAAGTAAATCAAACCTGGTTATATCAAAAATAGGATTTTTTTTAATCCTGTTTTACAATTATAAAAAAAATCCGATGCAAGTTATTGTATCGGATTTTTTATAAAAAGATGTTTTGAACTATTCAGCCAGCCAATTCTTAAAATCAAAGAAATTCTGAGGCGCCACGCCATGCCCAACAGGATATTCCTTATAAGTAGCAGGGATATTTAAATTTTCTAAAATAGAAGGCGTTTTTCTGGCCCATTCAATTGGAATTACCTGATCGACTGTTCCGTGAGAAGCGAATATTTTCAGATTTTTGAAATCGTTTTTCTCGTAACCTTCTTTGATAATTTCATCATTAAAATAACCGCTCATAGCAACGACACGCTGAATTTTTTCAGGATATGAAAGTGCAACAGAATAACTTAAAATAGAACCCTGGCTAAAACCGATTAAAGTTACATTATTAGCATCAATGGGATAGTTTAATGTCAACTCATCAATGAATTTAGCAATTAAATCCCTTGAAATTTTTGCTTGTTCGTTGTTAGAAAACTTATTCTGGTCGGCATCAAAATTGATTGCATACCAGGCATATGATCCATACTGTAAATCATAAGGAGCCCTTGCAGAAATTACATAATAATGATCCGGAAGTTCTGTTGCAAACGAAAATAAATCGGCTTCGTTACTGCCATATCCGTGCAATAAAAGCAATAACGGATTTTTATCTAAAATTACTTTTGGCTCTTGTATTTTATATTCTAAAGATAAATTCATTCTTAATTAAAGTTATGAGTTATAAGTTACGAGCTTCCTTAGAAGCCTAACTTTTACAAAGCTTTTGGGATTTGGATTTTTTTTTTGGAATTTTATCCAATGGATTTAAACCATTTCTGATATAAACCGCCAACTAGAGGCACGGGTCTTGTGTGTCCTTGTATGGCGCTGAAAATTCCGTAAGTCCACAAAACAGACATGCAGATCCACATTGGAAACGTAATCAGAAAACTGTCAAAAGGACTGATAATTAAAGCCAGTGAAATAAAAGTAATCGATAGTCCTAAAGCCTGACGGATATGAAAAGAAGCAAAACTGTTTTTGTTTTCCGAATTCATGCTCATGGCAATCAGGACACCAATAATCAGAATATAACTGGTAATAGCAATTGATTTTCCTTCTTCTACTGAATTATTCATTTTATTATTTTGTGATGACAAGTTGATTTTGATTTAAGATTCCGTACACAGAACCTTTGATTTCAGTTCCTAAAAAAGCAGAATTTTTAGACTTTGAAAGAATGTTTTCTTTCGTAAAAGTTGATTTTCCTTCTGGAGTGAAGAAGGTAAAATTAGCTTTTGAGCCTTCTTCGATTGTATTATTTTCTAAACCGAAGACGTTTCTTGAAGTTAGTTTTAAAATTACAGTTTCTAAAGGTAAAACAGTTAATAATGCGCCAAAAGCACTTTCTAAACCTATAGTTCCATTTTTCGCAGTATCAAATTCCATTTTTTTGAATTCAATGTCAATCGGGTTATGATCTGAAGTAATCATGTCGATTGTTCCGTCTAATACAGCATTTATAAGAACTTTTCTGTCAGCTTCGCTTCGTAATGGAGGTGTAACTTTAAAGCGGGTATCGAAACCTTCCAGTTTTTCATCTGTTAAAACTAAATGATGTACAGAAACACTGCAGGTTACCTTTAAGCCTTTTGCTTTAGCTTCTTTAATTAATTCGACTGATTTTGCAGTAGAGATGGTTGGAATGTGAAGTTTACCACCTGTATATTCCAATAAAAATAAGTTTCGGGCGATTTGTAATTCTTCGGCTAAATTCGGAATCCCTTTTAACCCCAGTCTTGTTGAAACAATGCCTTCATTTGCCACTCCGTTTCCTTTGATGTTGGCATCCTGTGAATAGGCGATTACCAAACCATCAAAATCTTGTACATATTGTAAGGCTATTTTGAGCAGATTGGCATTGCCAAGACTTTTATTATAATCTCCAAAAGCGATAGCTCCCGATTTTTTCATGTCAAATAATTCGGCCATGTCTTTTCCTTCGCTGGCTTTCGTTAAAGCACCAATAGGAAATAATTCTGTGGCAAAACCATTTGCTTTGTTTTTTACAAAATTTACCTGCGATTGATTATCAATTACAGGATAGGAGTTTGGTTGAAGAGCAATGGCTGTAAATCCGCTTTTTGCTGCAGTATTCAATCCGTTTGCAATTGTTTCCCTGTCTTCGTAACCAGGCTCTCCAAAAGAAACACTGCTGTCAAACCAGCCTTGGGAAAGGTGTAAATTGTTGAACTTAACTTCGGTTGTGTCGTCAATGTCAAGAATGGAAGTTCCTATTTTTTCTATTAAACCATCTGCAATTAAAAGATCAACAGTCTGGTTGTGAAACGGACTTTTTGAATCGATAATTTTGGCGCTTCTGATGATTATTTTCATATGTAGAGAAATTTATTTTTTACTTAAAGATTCCGTTTTGTCATTTCGACGAAGGAGAAATCGCATCCAGAATTTCATATAGTTCGTTCTCAGCGTGTGTGATTACTCCTTCGTCGAAATGACAGTGAAATCTATTTTACAAATTTAATGATGGCCATTTCTAATGCTAAAAACAGCAATGCAAAGATAACAAACCATTTCCAAATTTGGCTGTCAGTTCGTTCTGTTTGCAGTGTATTAAAAATAGTTGAAATCGTATCGGCAGTTTTAAAATCTGAAACTACGTTTGTATTTACCTGATTCAAATCACTTTCGCTTCGGTTGTAATTGAAACTCAGGTTTTCGACTGGTTCTTTTTTATCGTAAACACTGTAATTTCCGGCTGTGTCCGGGAAATCATTGAAAGTTAATTTGACCTTATTGTTCAGGATCTGCTGAATCGGAATAAATGAATCTTCCGTTCCTTTTACCTCTAAAATCGCATCTTTGCTCAATAATACATCCACAAAATAAGGCTGATTATTGCCAATAGTCAAAGCATTTACGCCTGTTTTTTGATTGTTTTGCCCCATTTTATAAAATAAGGGAACAATTAACGGCGATTGCTGGAAGTTAGAATTGGTGCTGTTTATTGGTGCTGAAAAAACCGTAATTCCTGCAACCGGATTTTGGATCATGGTTACAAACGGACTTTGATCTTCATAGGATAAAACTGCCGGATATGGACTGGAAATATCAAAAGAAGAATTGGTTTTTGGATATTGGAAATTCGTGATTTTATTCTCAAAAACGCCTGAAAACAAGGGGTGATCAAAATTAATTTTCGTAATCAGCCTGCTTGCTGTTTTTAGACTGTTGATCTGAATTTTTCCAAAATTCCCTAAAAAAGTATTTAAATTTGAAACGGAACTTTTTTCAGAAGGAATAATAACCAGATTACCGCCTTTTGAAACAAAAGCTTTTAAAGTCGTCTGCAAAGCCTGTGGAATTTCGGTTAATTCATTCAGGATTATAGTGTTTTGTTTTTCTAAGCTATTGTAATCTAAAGCGCTGATTGGGTAATTGTTGTAATTGAATTCTGCCGGAGTATAAATTCTTGATAAAAAGCCGTTTTTTTCTGGTTCCCCGATACTGATCACATTTGTCTTTTTAGCTTTCGAGATACTGAAAAAAAGTTTGTTGTCGTAAGCCAGACCGTTGTCTTCGATTGTCACATAACCATGAAAGGCTTCTTTCGGAATTGTAAAATTGACCTTCTTTTTCTTCGCATCAAAGTTAATAATTGTTTTGGCAATTAGCTTTTTCTGATTGTACAATGCTATCGAAACAGGTTTAAAATCCTCACCGTATGCCGATAAGTTGATTCCTATTTCGTAGAAATTTTCTAAAGTCTGATTGATAAAAACGCTGTCAATAGAAATGTTGTTTTTTTGTTCTGCTTCCGGAATTATAAAATACGGTTTTTCTTCGAAATCAATATTTTTCACCTCTTTTTCGGGTAAACCAACAGCATCAGTGATAATAACAATATCCTTTTTATGGACGGATTTGTGTGCTTTTATTTTTGCAGTTATGGCTGAAAGTTCAAATGGAGTAGCACTGTATTTTAAATTCTGGAGCGCACTTTTAGCCGATTTAATATCCGTGTTCCATAAATTTTCGGTGTTGGTCAGTAATGAAAATTTAGCAGTTTCTGGTGTGTTTTCCAACAGTTCCTGAACAGCACGTTTTAATAATTCGCCTTTTTTTCCTTTGGCCTGCATACTGAATGAATTATCCAGGACAATGTACATTTCGTTTGAGGCATTTTTACTGTCTTTTGCTTCAAAAAAAGGCTGGGCAAAAGCAATAATTGCACATGTCAATAGTAACAAACGTGTAGCTAATAATAACCTTTTTTTGATTTTTGAACTTTTACGGGTCTGAACCGCAAGTTCTTTTAGAAACCGGACATTTGTGAAATAGGAAGTTTTAAAACGTCGTAATTGAAATAAATGAACCAAAATTGGCACAATCAATAAGAACAGAAAGTATAGAATTTCGGGATTTTTAAAATGCATTCAGGTTTTGATTTATTTCACTGCGTTATATTTTTGCAAATGTGCTTGCCAAAAATACAAATTTGTTGAGAGTTTAAAGCTTTTCAAAGCAGGATTTTTTATTCAAAAAATATTTGAATAATATAAGTTTTAGAAATTCATTTATAAATGAAAAATCTGTAGGAAAAGATATTATTACCTATTTTAGCTAATTCAAAAAACCACTTTACAATATGAAAAAAATGTATTTAATACTATTTTCAGCTTTAGTAGTGACCACTTCAAAAGCTCAAAATAAGTTTAACTTGTTGGTAGGAACTTATACCAATACCTGCGAAAGCAAAGGAATTTATGTTTATGAGTTTGATGCTAATTCAGGAGATTTTAAATTAAAAAAATCTTCGGAGGGTGTTGTAAGTCCGAGTTATTTATCGGTTTCGGCAGATAATAAGTTTGTTTATGCTGTAAATGAAAACGGAAAACAAAGTGCAGTAAGTGCTTTTAGTTATAATTCTAAATCCGGCACAATAAAATTAATAAATAAGAATGATGCTTTGGGCGCCGATCCCTGTCATTTGATTAATGACAGCAAAAATGTAATTACGGCTAATTATTCCGGTGGGAATATTGCCGTATTTAAGAAAAATGCTGACGGAAGTATTACAGAAGGACAACAGCTTATCCAGCATGAAGGCAAAGGACCAAATGAAGCACGTCAGGAAAAAGCGCATATGCATATGGTTGCTTTTTCTCCGGATAAAAAGTTTGTTTTAGCCAGTGATTTAGGTTTAGATAAAATTTTTATCTATAAATATAATCCTGGTGCAGCACATGAAATTTTAAAATTAAAAGAAAGTGTAAATGTAAAGGCAGGAAGCGGACCAAGGCATTTGACTTTTAGCAAAGATGGTAAATTTGTTTATCTGATTCAGGAATTAGACGGAACCCTTACGACTTTTAGTTATGACAAAAGCGGAAGTTTAAAAAAGATTGCAGAAACAAGTATTCTTGCTAAAAATTTTAAAGGCGGTACAGGCGCAGCCGCAATTAAAATTTCACCAGATGGAAAATTTCTATATGTGACAGATCGTGTTGATGCGAACAATATTTCAGTTTATAAAATCCTTAAAAACGGCAGCATTCAATTGGTAGAACAACAAAGTACATTAGGAAAAGGCCCAAGGGATTTTGCTATTGATCCAACGGGGAATTATCTATTGGTTGGACATCAATATACGAATGAAATAATTGTTTTTAAAAGAGATAAAACTACAGGAAAGCTTACGAATACAGGAAAGAAAATAGAGTTATGTTCCCCTGTTGGACTGGTTTTTACTAAAATATAGTGTATCAAATTCCAAAAAAATAAAAATTCCAGATTCCAATTTTAGACTTTAATTGGAATTTGGAATTTTTTTATTGTGATTTACTACCTGTCGTTATTTTTTTTTCTTCTTCTCATTTCTTGTCTTCAGCATATTTCTGTTAACAGAACCATGTGTTTTCTTTTTTGTTTTTGAAGGTCCGCCCAGATTGACTTTTTGGTTCTTTTTAGATTTTTCGTGAAAAGCCCCGTCACCTTCCAGTTTTACTTTTTTCATCAAAAACTTAATCGGCTGTTTGTCTTTTTCAGGCTCGATTAGTTTGGCTGAAATTTCAACTTCTTCAGGCAAATCAGTGATTTCAAGCTCCTGATCCATCAAAAGTTCAGTTTCGATTTTAAATTCTTCTTCTCTTGGAGAAACAAAACTAATGGCTGTTCCCGTTGCATCTGCACGGCCTGTACGGCCAATTCGGTGCATATACAATTCAGGCTCTTCAGGCATTTCGAAATTAATTACGTGTGTGATGTTAGAAATATCAAGACCCCTTGCCATAACGTCGGTTGTTATTAAGCCACGAAGATTTCCTTCCTGAAATTCGGCCATCGTACTCAAACGATAATTTTGGGATTTATTAGAATGAATTACACCAAATTGCCCTGCAAAAAGCTCATCAATTCGATTGAAAAGCATATCCGAAATCTTTTTGTTATTTACGAAAACTAAAATACGGCTCATACTTTCGTTAGTCTCCAATAAATGTTTTAACAGATTTACTTTCGTATTGAAATTCGGAACGTTATAGGTAATCTGGGTAATTTTTTCAAGCGGTGTTCCTGAAGCAGCAAGAGTAACTTCTTCTGGAAAATCAAAATAATCATTTAAAATATCGTCAACTTCATCTGTCATCGTTGCAGAGAACAAGATATTCTGACGTTTGGTTTTCATCATAGCTAAAAGCGAAGTAAGCTGTGGTCTGAAGCCTAAATTCAGCATTTCATCAAATTCATCGATAACCAGTTTTTGGGTGTCATCAAAACGAACAACAGCATCAAGCGCTAAATCCATCGTACGACCCGGAGTTCCCACTAAAATGTCAACACCTTCGTAAACCGCTTTTTTTTGAGTATTGATGTTTACGCCACCATAAATCCCCAGAGTTTTAACGGACATATAGGTGGTTAACTTTTCAACTTCTTCCACAACCTGGACTACTAATTCGCGGGTTGGTACCAGAATTACGATTTTTGGCGTATTGGTATTGGTGAATTTATATAATTTTAAAAGAGGGAGTAAATAAGCAAATGTTTTACCGGTTCCGGTTTGTGCAATTCCCATCATATCTCGGCCGGACATAATTACAGAAAAAGATTTTTCCTGAATAGGAGTAGGTGTAACAAATCCTAATTCGTCAACAGCTTTTTGTAATGATTTTGGAAGATTGAATTTTTCGAAAGTACTCATTTGCATTAATTTTTTGCAAAGATAGCATTAAATCCTCTTTGAAACAGAGAAATACGAAAAACATCGTGAGTTAGTTATGTCTTTTGTGGTAAAATGTTATTTTAAATATCTTTTTACCCGAAATAATAATTCGTTAGGACTAAAAGGTTTAGCGATAAAATCGTCAACGCCTAATTTAAAAGCGTCCAAAACTGTAGCTTCCTCTTCACCCAGGGAAGACAAAGCAATAACAGGTGTTTTAGTGAAGTTGTCTTTGATGAATTTTATAACTTCAAGACCCGATTTCATAGGCATTAAAATATCTGTCATAACCAAATCAGGCTTTTCTTCCGGAATTCTTTCAATAGCATCTAATCCGTTTTTTGAAATAATAACTTCGTACCCTTCTTTAGAAAAGATATACTTTAATATCTGTATGGTCATGTTATCATCTTCAATAATAAATATCCTTTTTGGCATGAGCTGATCTTTAGGGCTATTATTTGAGTATTATTTCATCTATCATCAGCATGGGTTTTTTGTTTTTTCTTTCGCGCCATGCAGGTAATTTTTGTTCGGGGACTATAATGACTTTGATTCTATCAAAATTACGGAAACTAATGCTGTTAAAACTGTATTTTTTTACAGTAAAGTCATAATTTTCAGTTAAATATGATTCTTTTTTCTCCTTTAAAGTTTTCCATTTCTGATTTTTGAATCCTTTTATAATAATTTTTGAGGGTGGAAAAATCCAGTGACGCTGATCTTCCAGACATTGAAATTCTAACGAGTTGAAATCTGTATTATTGCAATTAATAATTATTTCGGCATTTTGGCCATACCATCCTGTCCAGTTCAGATTAAAATCTTTATAACCTTTTATCCCGTCTTGTAATCCATTTTCTTTTTTTAGGTTGAATTCAGGTTCGGGTTTTGTCACAAATTCATATTTTAGGTTTTCTCCTATATGATCGACAACATTGTTTTGAGCGATGTAGTTCCATTGAGTACTATATTCTTCAGGACTTAAGCCCTCTTCATTAAGTTCATAAATTCCGAAATCAGTACAATTTTGTACAAAATTCTGAACCCTTTTTTCCAGATGATCTTTGACAGAAAATGAATCTCCATTTTTTTGAAACATTCCGTGTGCTTCTTTTCCGTAGAATTTCGCCTGTTCGAAATAGACATATTCTAATGCCAGTCTCAGTTTTAAAACTCTCTTTACAATTACAGGTTTGTTTTTTGAAACCATTTCTGCCTGGCTTATTAACTGATCGTACTGATCCATTGCCTCAGATGATAGAAATGTGTTTCTGCTTTCTATTGGATTTGTATAAATATTGAGATAACGGTCACTTTTTTCCTGATTTTGAATAAGTAATTCAATATATTTCTTAACAAATGGTGCCGCATCGCCATAAAATCCATTTATAAAATCATTCGTGACAGCTTCAGCATCAGTATCAGTATCCCAAATTATTTTTGCCAGAAGATATTGTCGTAATTCATATAAATCTCCGGCAATATCAGCATAGCCCTGTACAAACAGTCCTTTGACCTTATTTTGTTTGTATAATTTGTAGTTTTTCGAAAAAGCATGAAAATTTGGAAAAGGGGAAAGATAATTGGTAAACTCAACGGTGTAATCCCATAAATACAAATTTTCTGTTGCGGTATTCCATTTGTTGAGAATATTTACAAAACTGTTCTTGTCTGATGTTTCTTCTATAGCTTTACCGCGATTCATTTCTATTGGACAAAAAATTGTATAAATATTAGGCTTGATTTTTATGTTTTTTGGAGCCTGATAAGTGTGAAGATATGCTAAAGTTGTAATTTTCGTTTTTGGGAATTGTGCTGCAATTTTGTTCAGGAAATAATATAATGATCCTTGCGGTCCCCCATGTTTTTCGTTTAAAGCTTTGCATTTATCACATTCACAATAAACCACATCATCGTTTTGGCTTACTGAAAAGAAACGGGCATTAGGGTTTTGACTTATAATGTCCGTCATTTTTTTTGAAACAATTTTGACTACAGCATCATTGGTCATGCATAATGATCCGGTATTTCTCTTACCTTCATAAAGGGCAAAAAAGTCTGGATTTGTTTTGGAATACTCTTTGGCACTTACTAATTTGTAAAAGGAGTGTCCCCAAATACCAAAATCATCGATATGCCAATCCAGTTTGTGCCATTCCCTAAAATTTTCATCGTAGCAATCAGGATAAAATAAAGCCCGGTATTCAAAAGAAGGTTTATAAGTTTTATGGAAGTTTTTTGGAAAAGTTACTTCTGTAAGCTTCGGAATAAAACTGTCTTTTGCAGTGTATTTTCTAAAACCCCATGTTTCCAGTAAAGTATAAATGGCGTATCGTAACGTTTTTTCATTCGAACCAATCAGATAAATATTTTTTTCGTTGCTTTTGATTATAAACGAATCATTTTCACCAATACTTCCTTGATTAACTTCAAGAATTATTTTTGAATTCTCAGCGTTTTCTGATTTAGCATTCTGAATTAAAAATGGATTATCGAAAGCCTGATCCAGATAGGTTTTTAAGAGAACTGATGCTTTTTGAGTATTTTCATCAGAAGAAACAATAATCACTTCCTGTCCTTTCGTATTTGCTAAATGTAAGGAGTTTTGAGCCATAATTTTGCAGTTTAGAAAAGATAGGAAAACAACAATGTAAAAAATAATGTGTTGTTTGATTTTCATTTTTTAGAATTGATATTGAAGCTCCGGATGAGCCTTGATTTCTCTTTCTTATTACAAAATTGACTTCAAACGATTTAGGTATAAATGATTCACTTTAATTTTCAAATGCAATTACCTGAAGCGGATTTCCCAGGACAATGCAAGGGTAGAAATCCAGAAATAATTTCCCTGATCAAAAGGGATTTCCTGATGAATGATTCCGAGTTGTGCGCCCCAGGCATTTTGTTTGTTATGGGTCGAGAAATAATAAGAGACATTCAGTTTTTGCGATTGCAGGTTTACGATTCGGTTATCATTTTCAAAAAAGTAATTCTGATTAAGTTCCGGTGAAATTCCAGCTCCGATATTGATGCCAAAGTAGTTATCAGCATCGCTTCTGTATTTTCGGTATGTTAGAGTACCTGAAGAACTTAAACCATTATCACCCGGAG
Source organism: Flavobacterium flavigenum (assembly GCF_027111255.2). Taxonomy (NCBI): domain Bacteria; kingdom Pseudomonadati; phylum Bacteroidota; class Flavobacteriia; order Flavobacteriales; family Flavobacteriaceae; genus Flavobacterium; species Flavobacterium flavigenum. The sequence goes on from NZ_CP114285.2 coordinate 4,661,635, forward strand.
TAAAATAGGGACGGAAAGACCAATAATTATTTCCATTATACCAGGTTACAGAACCTGTATAAATCATGGTAGTTGTATCGTATTGCAAACCTCTGAGTCCAGCCGAAATTTCAAAACTTCTTGGCAGCGATTTGAAAATCTCTGCTCCGTATCTATAATCAGGGAATAAAGAAGAACCGGATATACCAAAGTTCAGATAGGCATAAGTTCCTTTGGCAATTTTAGGATATAAATCGACCTCATACTGAGTTCCGTACTCACCAAGCCTTCTGTCGATGTTTACTCTCCCGATAATACTTCCATATTTGGTTTGTCGTGCATATTTTACAGCATTGTAAAACATAGGATCAAATACATCAGAATAAATATTGACTTCTGAAGTGACGCCAATAGTATTGTTTAGCACTTTTTTTCTCAAATCCGATTCCGATTCTTTAGATATAGAATCCTTCGGGATATCGCTCGATATTGTTTGTACAGCACCGGCAGTGGCAGTTGGGATCATGGTGCTTTCCTGTGCGCTTTTCTGCAAGTCTAATATTTCAGCATCATTTGTGAATTTTTTTAATGCTTTTCGGGATAATTTTAATGCAAGAAAAGGAAAGCCTCCCCATATTTCATTTTTAATGGCTGCTATCCACGTAGTTTTCCTGTGTTGGTCTTTTACCAAAATCTTCTGAAATTCGGTTCTTGCTTTTTTATAATCGCCATCCCAGGCATAGGTTGAAGCTAAAAATTCGCGAACATCATGATAATTAGGATATTTAGTCAGGATATGCAATAAAGTATCCTGTGCCTGCTTTCTACTATTATTAAAAGCCAGATCACGGGCCTTTGCAAATGAAACGTCAGGGTCACCACTATAAATTTTTTCTTGTCCTGTCATCTTAAACGATGCGGAAAATAAAGTTATAATGAGAAAAATATAGATTTGAAAATTTCTATGTCCAATTTTTATAAGATTCCCCATGACTTATTTGGTATTTGAATTGTTGATTGATTTTTGAGATCTTTCGATCTTTATTTTGATTTCGGGATTTTTTACACCGTTTGAAAGTGCTAATTTACCTGTTTCGATAGCTTTCTTATTCTGATCAGACCACCAATAAACATCCATCAGGGCTAAATAAGCATCATCATACAAAGGCATTCTTTTGATGACAATCAGTAACTCATTTTCTGCTTTTTTGTATTCACCGTCCCAACCAAATATCCGGCCTTTTAAAGTCCGTACATCTGAATAATTGGGTAATTCATTTAATATATAATCACATAACAAAATCGCCGTTTTGTGCTTTTTATTGAAAGCTAATTCCCTTGCTTTGAAAAACATCTGGTCGGGATTTAATCCTTTGGTTAGTTTGTCGATCTCCATTTGCTCTTCTTTAGTAAAATCGACGCCCTGTTCTTTGCTTAAACTCAAAGATTTTGGAATAATTTTGTCTTTTTGTGTCAAATAAGCATTCAGCTGTTTAAAAGCATTGAATTCGCTGGTAATCTTATTCAAAATGGCATCGTCATTGATGCTTTCTACATCAAAATTGTCTTTTATTTTGTACAATTCACCACTTGAGTACAAATATTCTTTATACACATAATCATCAATTGTTCCTTTATTGCGCGTTAAAGGTATACCCTGAGTGTTTCTGAATTCTTTTGCCGTATCAAGACCTTTTCCCATCCAGGCCGTTTGATCCAGTCTGTTGAATTTGTAATTATTAAACAAAAAGGAAACTAAACTTGGTGTTACATCCCAGTGGGAAGAAACCGACTTAAACGATTCAGTTTTTTTCAGCATTGGACTAAATATATACAAAGGTACATGAAAGCGGCATAATTTGTCTTTTTGTGTAATAGGAATCAAACGGTGGTCGCCTGTAATTATAAAGATAGTATTTTTATAATCAGGTCTTTTTGCATACGCTTCCATATAATTTTTGATGGAATTATCAGTGTAATTCAGACAGGCAAAAATATCTTTATAAGAGCTAATATTATCTTTTTGTGATTTTAAATTTTCATTCGCATCAATAATGCCGTCAATTTTTTTCAGATATGCATTTTTTTCCGGAAAGTCAAAAGGTTCATGATTGGTGAGGGTTTGTATGATATCCAGTCTTGGAACCTTCATTTTGTTAGTTTCGATAAGTGCTTTTCTGAAAATTTCAGCATCAGGATACCCCCATGAAAAACCTCCTGAATTGGCTTTTGTCTGTATATATTCAGGGCCATAGCTGCTTTTGTCTATTGTGTTGTCGATACCGTTTTGATCCAAAAAGTTAATTTTTCTATCAAAATTAGCGTTATCGCCTGAATAGAAAGATGTCGTGTATCCATTTGCCTTTAACACATTTATCAGCGAAAGATGCCTAGGATAAGGATTTAATTCTAAAAAACCTTTTTGACCGTAAGTAAGTGAACCCAATAATGACGATAGTACAGCAAAAGTCCTTCCTCCGTTGCTTAAAAAATTTTCCCAATACAATGATTTAGGAATCATCGAATCTAAGTAAGGTGTAAAGCCTGCATATTCATTTTTGCCAATAAATTCGGCTCCCAGGCCTTCGACTACAATAACGACAATATTTGGTTTTTCATTTGTAATAGTAAAATAAGGTGCTAAAACGTCCGGAGTCTCTTTAAATGGTTTTAGCATCGGATATTCCGATTTGAATTTAATGCTTTGAACGTTTTCGGCTATACTTTTATCTCTTTCAAACCTGATGATATCTTTAGTTATAAAGGCAAGTTTGTTTTCATACTTAGAATCAGACAGGCCGGAAACAAAAAGTTTCATAACTCCAGCAATAATCAATAATGCAAATGTTGTTGCTAAAACGATCTTTCCTTTGCCTAATCTGGTAAAAGCAAAATTGGTTCCCAGGTAAACCAGAGGAATTATAAAGAACGGCAAAAAGAACATAAATGAAAGCGATTCTGATGCTGTGACAGTGGTGTACATGTCTGAAAAAGAATATCCCAGCAAGTCAGCTCCAAGGTTAACAAGTGTCGTAGAACTGTATTTTACCAATGCAAACTGTATGAGTCCGACCAGCGTAAAAAGTACAGTCATAAAGCGTATGGCAAACGTTTTATTTGTGTATCCAACGATTATGAATAAGGGCAAAAGCACTAAACTCACTGCAATGGCTGATAAAAAATCATTAGCTAATTTATAACCAATCTCAAGCCACATGTTTGGAATTGTAATACCGTTTGCTATTTTTAAATACGTTTCTGCAAAACTGGATAGCCAAAAAATAAATACTAAAGACGTGGTGAGATATAAGTATTTTAAATGGTGTGTTTGCATTTGTCTTATTTTATATTGTATAAAGTTTTCTTTTTCTTTGATTGTTACAGGATTATCAAAACCTTGCCGCTTCATATTTCCCCAGCTTTGCTCTTTTAGGCTAAAGAAGTTATAATACCCTTTTAGTGAAGCATACACACAAATAGGGTGGTAGCAAAAAGGTTCAATAATGGCCATCAGCACTAAAATAATGATTTCTTTGGCATTGGCATAATTTTTATAAATAACATCATCCAAAAGGATGGATATAAAAGTCACGATAATGTAAAAGAAATAAACAGTTAACGTCAGATAAATAAAATTAACATAATCTTCATGAAAAAAAATAAAGCAAAAAATTAATACAATAGCCCCAATTACTTCCAGAATAGGAATCAGAAATTCAAAAAAGAGAAAATAAGGGAATATTAAAAAAGCTGTCCTTTGGTATTTTGGATTAAAAAACATGTTTTTATGCAGAAATAATGTCTCGACCAAACCTCTTGACCATCGTACGCGCTGGCGTATAAAAACTTCTCTTGTAGCAGGAACTTCTGTCCAGCATAGTGATTCAGGAATGTATTGTATCGAAAAAGGCAGTTTGTGGTCGTACATATATTTTCTCATTCGGGTTACCAGTTCCATGTCTTCGCCTAAAGATTTATGAAAATAACCACCGGCAGCAATAGCAATTTCTTTATCGAACATTCCAAGAGCTCCGGAAACCAATAGTAATCCGTTCACTTTACTCCAGGCCATCCTGCCAAAGAGAAATGCCCTGACATACTCCAGTTCCTGAAACCTGGGCAGCCAGCCTTTTGGGAAATGAACTTTGACCAAAAAACCATTTTTTACTTCGCAGGAATTTGAAATCCTAATGCCTGCGCCGGTTGCAATGACTCTTTTTTTGGACTCAATGAACGGTTTGGCTAGTTTTATAATTGTATCACTTTTTAAAATGCAATCAACATCAGTACAGATAAATAATGGATATTGAGTAGAATTTATTCCAACATTAACCGCATCAGCTTTGCTTTTTGCATTTTCTTTATCCACTACCAAAAGTTTATGATAAAGCGGATTGGTAGATTTATAGTGGCCTCTGACGATGTGGGTTTTAATCTGTTCCTGATAATAGAAATCAACTTTTACCAGTTCAAATTCTTTAATTAGTTTTTCTAAAGTACCATCCGAACTTCCGTCATTGACAAGTATTATTTCAAATTTGGGATAATTTAATGACAGCAGGGATTTGACATTATTTACTACTGTAGCTCCTTCGTTGAATGCTGGCGCCACAATGGAAACCCCTGGAATGTAATTGGATTTTATAATAACATTGTCAGGGAGAAAATGTTTGGTATTAAGGCTTCTTTTGATTGCATAATAGGACAATCCTGCCAATATACTATAAAAGATGATATATGTGATTGAAAATGCACCTATGAAATTCGTATAGAAGGATAAGATGTCGTCTGTCATTTTTTAATGGCTTTAACATGTTGAATCATTTTTTGCACATCTTCATTATCTAAAAAATTACTGCTAAAAAAGTTTGGGTTTATTTTATACAGACAATAAACAGCATCCAGTTTGATGCTTTCATCAGTTTTGGTTTCTAATAACTGGGCAATAAAATTTTCTGATGCTGCTGTTCCTATTTTGGCGAGTGTGTTAAAAATTTCAAGCTTATTTTCGGTATCTTCTTTACTGAAATGTTTTATTAATTCAGTTTCAGCTTCGACAATGTATAAGGAATTAATAGCTAAAATTACTTCATGACGAACCGCTTTATCGGTGTGATTCAGTAATTCTATTATTTTATTATTTTCATTAGCATAGTTGTAAAATATCATCAGTTTAATGCCCAATTTTACAATAGTTGGATTCTCAGCAACAATCCATTCTTTTAAATTTGCCGGCATTTTTGTTTTTTTATGATGGAGAATATCCATGATATTGATTTCTTCTGCAATTGTGATCTCATGCGAAAAATCAATCAGTGATTCTAGTTTATCTGGTCTTAATGAAATCAATGCTAAAAAAGCCCTCGATTTTATATCTCTGTTTTTGTGATTTAATAAAGGTGTGATGTACATTTTCCCTTTTTTATAGTCTAATGATTCAAGTTGAAACAATCCGAGGCATTTTAAGTAAAAATGACGGCTCTTTAAAAGTTTTTGGGTATATCGAAATAAGTCAAATTGTTCATAGATGTAATGAAATTTATTAGTAACCTCGCCTTTTAAGTTTTTTTTCAAAAAAATAATCTCGTTAAGTAATAATTTTTTGCACCAGTTTTTTTCAAAAGGAATAACTTTTTTAAATTGCTCTATTTCATAATGGTGAAGTTTTTCGTCAAAAGGAGAAAAAATCAGATTGGTCAGAAAGACATCAATTTCATTTTTTGTTGCATCAAATCTGGGGCTAAATGAATCGTAGCGGTATCTGTTGATTATTAAAACTATGATTAATAGTACACAACCAATGATTAGTATAGGCAATATAAATCGAATAAAGTAATGAATAAATACTTCCATTTAGTACATACTTATGAAATAATCGGTTCTTTAAGAGCTAACATAAAGATAACGAATATTTTAGAGTATAAAACAAAGAAAAAACTTTCTTTTTTGTAAAATTGAAATTAAAAACAGGAGGAAGAATATTTAATAATTGCCTTTTGTAAAGTTGAAAAACTGAATTTTGTGAAGAAATATTTTAAAATCCTTCAAAAACTCCTAAGCCGAATAAGGCAAAGTCATATTTTACCGGATCAGTTGGGTCTAATTCACGTAATCTCTGATCTAATTCAGCTAGTGCTTTTCCATCATTCTGCTTGCGCAAAAGAAGTCCTAACTTACGCGCCACATTCCCGGAATGAACGTCAAGAGGGCAGGAGAGGGCCGATGGGGTAATAGTTTTCCAGATACCTAAATCAACTCCTTTTGTGTCCTGGCGTACCATCCATCTCAGGTACATGTTAATTCGTTTTGCAGCAGAATTATTTAGCGGATCCGAAATATGCTTCTGGGTACGGGGCAAATGATCAGTTTCAAAGAATGTTTTTTTGAATTCATGAATACTCTTCTGCAAACTGTCCTTTTCATGATGTTTAGCAAAAACAGTTTCTAAGCCATTATGATTTTTGTAGATATGTTGTAGTCCTTTAATAAAACCTGCAAAATCTTTCCCGTTAAAAGTACGATGGACAAAATTTTCTAATTGTTGCAAATCTGGATCAGAATGTGACATGACAAAATCATATGGTGTATTGCCCATTAATTCCATCATTTTATGTGAATTTTTAATGATCATTTTACGGTTCCCCCATGCGATGCTGGCACTTAAAAAACCAGCAATTTCAATATCTTCTTTCTGCGAAAATAAATGCGGAATTTGTACAGGATCACTTTCGATAAAGTCCAAATTATTATATTGAATGACTTTTTCGTCAAGAAATTCTTTAAGTTCTGATTTATTCATGTGCAGAAAGTTTTTTAGCGTAAAATCCGTCTTTTAAGTCATTAGTACGCATTTGGGGTATAATATGAAAATATTTCTCAAAATAATCAAGCTGTTGTTTATTAACACAGGGCAATTCACCATTTCCATTTGCCCAGAAAAATGGATTTACTACAGGCGAATTGTATTTTAAATTTCCCAGATTAATGTTTTCAAAAGGACTGTCACTTTTGGTATTTTTATATGGAAATATAATGTTTTTAACTGAAAAATTACTGATTTCCAGCATAAATTTATGATTTGAAAAACGGTTCAGATTCACCGGAAAAAATAAAACAACACTTATTGACAGTAATGAAAAAGTTAATAAGGAATATATTGTTTTTTTATTCTGTACAATGTAAACCAGACAGAAAAGAGAAAAGAATAAAATGAAATTCATAAAAAAACGATATTGTGGAGACGTTATAAAAAGCAGGAAAAGCTGCAATAGCATCACACAGTATAAAAAACATAACGATTTTTTATTTTGAAATTTATAAATAAAGAGCGGAACGATAAGAATCAAAGAAACACCAATTTTATTAAAAAGGCCATTCAGTTTAGGCATTGATATCCATTGTAAAAACAACTCCCATGCCGACATAGAATTGTATTGTTCTGCAGTCGTGAAAAAGCCATAACATTTAATCTGATCATAGTAAAAAACCTGAATTGAATCAGGAATGGCATAATCCATTTTAAGTGAATGGACAATATTTGAAGGAAAAACCGGTGCCCCACAAATTATCATATTTTTTATGACAAAAAGCGATAATAAAGTGAAGGTTAGTAAAACAGGTTTTAAAAGCTTTTTTGATAAAAGTTTAAAATTTAATGCCAGTAAAATTATCGGGAAGATTGAAAACGTTAAGGTTGTGTTTTTTATGTAGAGTAAAAAAAGTACTAAAACTAAGATTAAATTAAAAACTTCAGGAGTTATTTTTTTGAAGTTTTCTAAAAAATAGAAAAAGAAAATAAACGAGATAATATAAACAGGAATATCCGGAGAAGGAGCACTGATAAACTGAAAAAAGAGAATATTAAATAGTGGTAATAATCCAATAATCAAATAATTCATATTGTTATTTTTGTAATATTCATTTAATTTCTGAATCGAAAAAATGTTGCCTAATAACAAACAGAATCCGCTTAAATCATTGAAATTTTGATATAAAAATGAAAAATTAAAAACGCTTTGAGCAATATGCCAGCCACTGGTCTGACTGAAAAATATATGCAAATTTACAAGCCCTTTTACAAAACCATATTCGTTAATCCATTTTATAGTCTGAATATAATAGGATTCGTTGTCAATTACAAAAGGTATGGAAGCGCATTGAGCCACAATTAAAATTGAAATAAGAACCAGAACAATTTTTAAAGTATTTTCTAATTGTTTCAATTCTGAAAGGAAAGATTTATAGGTTTCAGTTATTGAAATACCAAATTTCAAGACCGTAATAATATTCAAAACCAGTAAAAAAACATGAAATTCAATATTAATTCTTCCAAAAATAGCCCAAATACTGGCAATAACTGTTGCGAAAAATAGTCCTAATATGGATGTAACTACAAAGTTTTTATTTTTTAGACCTGTTATTTTGTCGAAAACCACCCCTAAATTGATGGTTGAGAATAGAATATAAATCCAACTTAAAAAAATTAAAAGCATCTTAAGATATAATTTGCCCGTCTGACATTATCAATTTTCTGTCGGCCATGTTTGCCAGTTCTTCGTTATGAGTCACAATTACAAATGTTTGTCCAAATTCATCCCTAAGCTGAAAAAATAACTGATGTAAATTTTCGGCAGAATGGGTGTCAAGATTTCCAGAGGGTTCATCGGCAAAAATCACATCGGGTTTATTGATCAAAGCTCTGGCTACTGCTACGCGCTGCTGTTCTCCGCCAGAGAGTTCATTTGGTTTATGATTAATTCTATGAGATAGTCCTAAGTAATCCAGTAGTTTTTTAGCCTCTGCTTCTGTTTCAGAAGGCTTTTTGCCTGCAATGTAAGCAGGAATACATACATTTTCAAGAGCAGTAAATTCTGGCAAAAGCTGATGAAACTGAAAAATAAAACCTAAATTTAGATTCCTGAATTTTGATAAGGCTTTGTCATTTAACCCTAAAATGTTTTGTCCGTTTATAGTAAGAGAGGTGTCTGAATTTGTTTTTTCAGGTTTATCTAATGTGCCTAAAATATGAAGGAGTGTGGTTTTTCCTGCACCTGAAGCACCCACTATCGAAACAATTTCCCCTTTCTGAATATGTAAGTCAACACCTTTTAAAACTTCAAGTTTATCATAGAATTTATGTATGTTTTTCGCGTGTATCATTTGGAAACTGTTTTTACAAAGAAACGAAGATTCTCTGGATATTGAAATGGTTTGTAACAGATTTTTATGAATCTTAAACGTAAGCGGTATGTTTATTGTATGGGAATTTAGAAATTAATTGTTCTCAGGAAGTAATGTATAAAAACGGATTCTTTTTAATTTTGAATGTAACTTAAACTATAATATCATGCAAGACTTGAAAGTTGTAGAAGATAACAGAATGCAAAAATTGCTAATTGGATTGCTTTTGGACGGAATCGGAATGATTTCTTTTTCGATTCCTCTGATTGGAGAGTTTTCAGATGTGATTTGGGCGCCAGTTGCGGCATTTATTATGACCAGAATGTACAAGGGAAGAGTAGGACGTGTGGCCAGTATTTTGACTTTCGTAGAAGAAATAATTCCATTTACAGATGTTATTCCATCCTTTACACTCACTTGGATTTATACTTATTTTTTTCAGAAAACAAAACAACTGCAATAAAAATGGCAGCTTGTTGGGCTGCCATTTAAACTAAAATTTATTGTACTATAATTTTTTTGATATGTAAAACTGCTTTGGTTGCAGGATCAGAAACTTTTAGTATAAATACTCCTTTGGACTTTAAATTGATGTTTTCCTGATTTTTTCCGTTAATGTTTTTTGTCATCACTTCTTTACCCAAAATATCGAAGATCTTAAGTTCTGCATTGCTGTCATTTTCCATTAAAATAGAAAACGAACCGTTATTTGGTACAGGCCAAACTTTAAAAGTGCTATTTTCTTTAATCGGTTTTTCTATTGATAAAGTAGAGCTGTATCCGCTGACAATATTGACTTTACGCGTCATACTTGCTCCTTCATTATCTGTAACAGTAAAATCAAAAGAACATAAGCCAGTTGCACTTGGTGTGAATGCTACAATATCTGCATTCAGTGAAGCATTTCCATTTACAACATTCGAAACAGAATAATTAACACCAGTTGTAAAACCTCTTGAAAGTTTCTGAATGTTAATATCGATTTTATTTCCAGTTGGAGAATCGTAATGAGGCATGGACATCCATTGTAAGTATTTGTCTAAATTGGTATATCCGTCTAGGTCTACGTCAGCATTAGAATCAGAGAAATCCCCTGTTCCTGAATTTATATTTGTTCCGTGAATGGTTTCCCACCAATTTGGTAAACCATCCTGATCGGTATCCCAGTTTGCATCCCTGATAATTTCAGGGTATATTTCGTAGCCTCCAACATCAGATTCATTGTCAGGAAAACCAGCTTTATTAGTAACGCTTCCTCTGTAAGTGTAATTCCCGCTTAACGTTTCTGTAATCATTCTTTGGTCATGTGTGTCCAATTCTGGCTGTACACAACCTACATCAGAAAGTACAATTTTATAAGCATTAGCTGCAGATTGTGTTGTTACAAAGGATGGAAAAAATGGGGTGTCAACAAATGTTTCATAATTTATTGTAACGCCGTTTGATAATCTGGATCTTCTGCCAAGTGATTGGTTTGCTTCATCAAAATATCCTGGCATAACATTTCCACTGAAATAAGCTCTTTGCATCCCTGCAAAATTATTTTCATGATCCATAGTTAATGCATATTGCTTCAATTCAGTGCCTGCACCTGGTTTATAGTAGTTATTAACGAAGTTGACTTCACTCGCCCCTCCATCTGTCGTTCTGGAACCCCAATTATAAACTACATTATTGGTAATATCTAATTTTCCACTAAAAACATTATTTGCATCTAATCCTCCGCCTAAACTCCAATTGCGGCCATAATTATGTGCTAACAAATTATGATGAAAACTTCCCACATCTCCACCAATAGTTGCAGCATAACCGTGCTGTGTTCCTGCAGGATAATTTGCATGTCCTGCTGCATTGAGGGCTTCTGATATTAAAGTTCTCTGTAGGGTAATATTTTTTCCTGAACGGGAACTAAAAGATTCATCAATTGTCCAGCTGATCGAACAATGATCAATTATACTATTATCAGCACCAGTTAATCCCATTCCGTCAAAAGTAGTACCTCCGCCCAATCGCACTCTTATATTCTGGACAACAGCATCATTTCCTGTAATTCCAAAAGGTGCAGTACGAATACAAATACCTTTTCCGGGAGCAGTTTGGCCTGCAACTGTAACATATGGCTGACTCAAAACCAGTCTGGAATTAAGTTGTATAATTCCAGAGGTATTGAAAACAATTGTTCTGGGACCAATATCATTTGTAACAGCTTCACGTAAACTTCCAGGCCCACTATCATTAAGATTAGTAACTGCTATTACTTTTCCGCCCCTTCCACCACGGGCAAAGCGGCCATAACCTTCAGCCCCTGGAAAAGCAAGCTGTGCTGGACGAAAGCGCCAGATGTTTCCTTTTACTATTTCATTATTAACTAGAACTTCATCCACTCTCCAATAGTAAGTTGCTCCTGTATATAAACCGCTTAACTGATAAGAAGTATTGGTTTTAACCTGATTTCCTTTGTATTCTGATGATGATGTTCCCGCAGCTTCCAAAGCAGCTAAGTCAGTGCCAAAATAAACATTATGAGATACTGCATTGATAGCTGAAGTCCAGCTCAATGTAGTATTTCCGGAATTTAATTCTACATGTTCGTTATTATTTTTAGGAACAGGATTTGTCGACTGATTAAAAATATTAGGTGTGTTTAATTCAAATCCATTGAACATTATGTTTTTAATGTTTTCTGTACCTGAGGTTTCGGCTTCAAATAAAATAACAACATCAGTATTTTCGGTTGCCTGAAATTTCAAATAAGCTGATTTTGCAGACGCTGGTGTTAATGCTCTGACACTTGGAATTAAATTGTCTACTACTTTATTGCCGTCAATCGAAATATCAATCGGACTAAAGTTATTCCCACTAGGACTGTCCACAGCGTTTAAAAAAGCCATTAAAGTATGTTCTCCTGTTGCTAACCCCTTTATTTTAAGTTCTATTTTTGCTCCCAGATTGGCATTTGTGCCTTTTACAGTAAGGCCATCACCAGTTAATTTTGCAAAATTAGGGGATTGTATTCCGGCTTTATACCAATTAGTACCTAATTCCGTACCATTATCTCCCATTCTTGTTACAGTAAAAGTTATTCCATTTGTTGTAAAAGTACTAGTGTTAAGTGACCCTACAAGCCATGGAATATAACCTGGTTCACTTACCTGAGCTGTTGGTTGATTAATAATATCAAAATCAATTTTTACTACCGGACTTTGGGCAAAAATCTTTGTAGTTAACATTGTAAGGCAAATAGTCGTCATTACAAACGATAGTTTTAAGGTGTTGTTGAACATGTAGTTTGGTTGGTTTTGTTAGTAAAGAAATTTTTATCTTAAACGTAAAGTTTTAAAATATCAAAAACAAAACTGTCCTGCCCCATCCTGTCCAATATTTTTTTAGTGATTATTGATGATAATTTTACCTAATAACACATGTTTTATAATAAATAGATGTTAAATTGTTAAGATTTCTCAAAATAGTAAAAATTACTGTTGTGATAAAACGACAATGTGTTATGTATTTAAGTAGTGCAGAAAGAAAATCTTGTTTGTAAAAATGTTTAAAAGAAGTAAGAATTAATCTCTAAATAAAAAACCCAATCCCATACTTTTAAGCATTTTTTTTTCAAAGTTCCAAAAAAAACGAAACTGACCAAATAGGGTTCCTATTCCAACGAGCAGAACCTGATAAATTGGAAAAATAACCAGTAGCCTGATTAAGGTAAACCAACCGCCAAAATCTTCTTTTGTTATGTTTAATAATTCGCAAAAGGGTCTGGATAGCCACGCAGATGCCGATCCAGTGATGGCAAATACGATAAATATAATGACAAGCTGAAAATTTGAGGTGATGCCCCAACGTTGTTTTAATCTGTTCATTATTTGTTTGTAGTGATTACAAATATACTAACAATTATCTGGAAGGAACATGCCTTGCCAGTTTTTGTTTGTAAGTATTTTGGAAGTAAATCATGTAATTGTATATCAGGTAGTTAACTTCGTATCCGTATCGGATATGTGGCTGATAATCAATGGTCATCTCATATAAATTTGGATTATAGCGCTGAGGCTGTAACACACGATTGTTCCATTCTGTTACATAAATTTGATTTTTATTTTCCAGATAGCTGAGTGAATAATAATTTCTTGGTAATGCCATTGAGGCGAGCCAAAAACTAAATCCATTATCTATAATTATAACTTCATATTCTAAGGAATCATTTGCAATTCGTACTGTATCATTTACAGCTGCTTTTACTGGAGTATTAGTTGTCGCAATTTTGTTCTTAGAAGATGTTGAACATGCAATGATTGTAAATAAAACCCCTATTATGTAAACGAAATTCTTCATGGCTTAAATTTTGAACATTAAATTTACAGAAAAAGTGATAAACGTTTTTATTATTTAACATTTGGAGTAAAACATACTGTTATCTAATAAAAAAAGAAAACTTTCTATCTAAAAAAGAAAGGGGATTTATTAATCAGTGTTAATAAATCCCCTCAAATTATTAGTTATAATGAATTAACTCAATAAAGTAATGATTTGTGAAGCTAATTCAGTACCAATTCTGTCCTGAGCTTCTCCTGTTGCAGCCCCAATGTGAGGAGTCAGTGAAATTTTAGAGTGCATTAAGATTGCCATTTCCGGTTTTGGTTCGTTTTCAAAAACGTCTAATCCTGCAAATGCTACTTTTCCTGAATCTAATGCTTTTACAAGTGCTACTTCATCAATAACACCTCCACGTGCACAGTTTACGATTCCAACACCATTTTTCATGATTTCAAATTCTTTCTCACCAATGATGTAGCCATCCTGAGCAGGAACGTGTAGGGTAATGAAATCTGATTCTTTTAATAATGATTCCAACGATTGAGGCACAATAGTAGTCGTAATAGACTGGCCATCGAAAAACTCCACTTTTACATCTACAGAGGGAATAAATCCATCTGCAGCAATAACTTTCATACCTAAACCAAGAGCCATTTTTGCAGTTGCCTGACCAATACGGCCAATACCAACAATACCTAATGTTTTTCCTCTTAACTCAGTTCCATTTGCGTAAGCTTTTTTCAGACCGTCAAAGTTTGAATCTCCTTCAAGAGGCATATTTCTGTTTGAATCATGTAAAAAACGAACACCGGATAGTAAGTGCCCAAATACTAACTCAGCAACTGATTCAGATGAAGAAGCAGGAGTGTTGATTACGTGGATTCCTTTACTTTTAGCATAATCAACATCAATATTGTCCATACCAACACCACCACGTCCGATGATTTTGATACCAGGACAAGCATCGATAATATCTTTACGAACTTTAGTTGCACTACGCACTAAAATCACGTCAACATTGTTTTCATTAATAAAGTTAGCAACTTGTTCCTGAGCTACTTTTGTAGTGATAACTTCAAATCCACCTTTTTCTAAAGCTAGAATTCCGCTTTTAGAAATTCCGTCATTGGCTAATACTTTCATTTTGGTCTATTTGTTTTGATTATTATTAATCGTTTAAAATAAATAATAATATGAATGATATAATTTTTTCTTTTTTTATTTAGAAGCTATTCCCGCTATTCGTTGCAAACGAAGTTCACTGAACTCCAATTTAATAAATATTTTAGTGAAGTAATCTTTTTTGTTTTAAAGAAAAACAAAAAAGGATTTTCACTGCTATCGGGGCTAAGGCTCTGGTATTCGATTGATAATTTTGGTAATTAAATTTTAGTTTCCAAAGCTTTCATTACATCCACTAAAACCTGTACGCTTTCGATAGGCATTGCGTTGTAAATAGAGGCTCTGTAACCACCAACAGAACGGTGTCCTGGCAATCCTGAGATTCCGGCTTCTTTCCACAATTTATCAAACGTTTCTGTATGATCAGCATTTGTAAGAAGGAAAGTAACGTTCATGTTAGAACGGTCTTCAACAGCTGCAGCACCTTTGAATAATGGATTTCTGTCGATTTCGTTATAAAGTAACTCAGCTTTAGCGTTGTTTAATTTTTCGACAGCAGCTATACCACCTTTTTCTTTAATCCATTGTAATGTTAATAATGAAACATAAACAGCAAATACAGAAGGTGTATTGTACATACTTTCTGCTTTGATATGTTTGGTGTAATCCAGCATACTCGGAATTGCTCTTCCGTTTTTCCCTAAGATTTCTTCCTTAACTACAACTAAAGTAGTTCCTGCAGGTCCCATGTTTTTTTGAGCTCCGGCATAGATTAAGTCAAATTTAGAGAAATCTAATTCGCGTGAAAAAATATCAGAACTCATGTCACATACAACCGGGATGTTGGTTGATGGGAATTCTTTCATCTGGGTTCCAAAAATGGTGTTGTTGCTTGTACAGTGAAAATAATCTGCATCGGCAGGTATTTCATAACCTTTTGGGACATAAGTATAATTGTCGTCTTTTGAAGAACCTACGATAACAGTGTCTCCAAAAAGTTTAGCTTCTTTGATGGCTGCTGTCGCCCATGTTCCAGAATCTAAATAAGCTGCTTTTCCATTTTCTTTCATTAGGTTGTAAGGAGCCATTACAAATGCTGTGCTTGCTCCACCCTGTAAAAATAAAGCCTGATACCCTTTGCCTGTAAGACCTAATAGGTCTAAAGCCAATGCACGTGCTTCGTCCATAACTGCAACGAAATCTTTGCTTCGGTGTGAAATTTCAAGAATTGATAATCCTGAATTATTAAAATCTAAAACTGCTTTTGATGCTTTTTCAAAAACTTCCTGAGGTAAAATACTTGGTCCTGCGCTGTAGTTGTGTTTTTTCATGGTATAGTTAAAAGTCCAAATTTTAAAAACGCAAATTTCGGGAATACAAGCCGAAAAACCGTTAAATTATTCGCAATAATTATAATTTTTTATCCGATGTTATTAACAAAAACGATATAGTATCTACATTGTCTGCATAATCCCATAATTGCGGAGTCTGAGTTTTTCCGAATGAAATGCTGTCCTTAATCAGATTATTGCTTACAACACACTGAATTTGCTCAGATTCAGCTTCGAGACGATTTTTAAGATCTTCGATATTTTCATAAAATTCATAAAAAACGCTGGAAATAGGAGAAGCATAACTGGAATCTTCTTTTATCGTCAAAAAGCCATTGTCCAGTAATTTGAAATTACTCATTAAAAAAACAGCCTTATTGTAGTCATAATTATTAGCATATTTTTCATAATGGATAACATCCTGATATTTGAAAATAGCTTCAAAAAAAGTATCGAATTTGTAATCTTTCGGAACAAAAAGTTTAGATACATTTCGGCATCCCAAACCAAAATAGCGAAAAATATCTTCTCCTAAAGCTTCTAAATCTTCTTTTGTTTCCTGACCGTTTAAAACAGCAACAGAATTTCTGTTCTTGCGGATTATTGAAGGTTTATCTTTAAAATAATATTCAAAATAACGGGCAGTATTATTACTTCCGGTTGCAATGACGGCATCAAAATTTTCTAATTTTCCTTCCACAAAAGTAATCTTGTCTTTTAGACTCTGATCAATAAAAATTAAATATTTGGCTAAAAACGGTAGTAAGTGCTGATCATTAGAAGACGTTTTTATTAAAGCTTTATTTCCGGTAATTAATACACATAAAAAATCATGAAACCCTACTAACGGAATATTACCGGCTAAAATTAAGGCTACTGTTTTTTCTTTTTTATTATCCTGAGAGAACTCAGTAGAATAGCCCGAAAGCCATTTGTCAATATTTTCTTCAGTCAAAGCATCTGCCCATGATTTTATGGCGAAATATACTTGCTCAGGTGTATACCACCCATTGTGTGATTGCGAAAGTTCAATGAGTTTTATAAAATCATCAAAAAACAAATCATTACCTAAAACAGATTCATTTCGAGTATTTTTTTCTTCTGAAAACTGACTCAAAAACTGACCAAGTGCTATAAAAGATTGTTTTTTTTCGTTTTGTAACATAAGTAATTTGTTTATGAAAGGTTTTGATTGTAATTTTGCACAAAAATAAGCTATATTAAGTTATAAGGCAAAGCAGAATAAAATGTTTGGCATTTTTAGTAAAGTCTTGTAATTTTTAACCCGTAACCAAGAATAAAATGGCAATAATTATAACCGACGAATGCATCAATTGTGGGGCTTGTGAACCAGAATGCCCTAATACAGCAATTTATGAAGGAGCTGATGACTGGAGATATAAAGACGGAACAAGTCTTTCCGGAAAAGTAATTTTACCTGACGGAACAGAAGTTGACGCAGATGATGCTCAAACACCAATTTCTGATGAAGTGTATTATATAGTACCCGGAAAATGTACAGAATGTAAAGGTTTCCATGATGAGCCTCAATGTGCAGCTGTATGTCCTGTTGATTGTTGCGTGCCAGACGAAAACCACGTTGAAGACGAGGAAACACTATTAAACAGACAAGCGTTTCTACACGCTGAATAATATTCAAAATTATACTATATCAAAATCCTGAGTGTTAAGCTTAGGATTTTTTTTATTTGTAATAAATATTCAATTATTTCGTATTTATCTGGTTTTTAATGTTTTATTTTTGTTAAATTTGGCAATAATTTTTGTATTTTTATAATAACCATGAGAAGACTAATACTTATATTTATTCTGTTACTTAGTGTTGATTTTTTTGCACAAAGCACTGAATATTCTATTGTTATAAAAGATATAGAAACGCTGATGCCTATTGAAAATGCTACGGTTTTTATTATGAAAACCAAACAGACTTTAATAAGTAATAAAGATGGAAAAGTAACTTTTGAATTGAATGGGGCTTCAAATGTTCAGGTTTCTGAAACAAATTATGAAAAACTAACGCTTCGCTGGGCAACTTTAAAGGAAGATCAGTTTGTGGTTTATCTTAAAAACAGCCATAATAAATTAGATGAGGTAGTTGTTTCAACTGAAAATCCTCAAAAAACACTTCAAAAAATCGTTTCTAATTCAAGGCACAAATTAGCTGATTCTTACCGTTTAAAGGTGTATGTGAGAGAGTTTTTTTTGTTAGATAACAAATATTCTTATTATAATGACGGACTTGTAAATTTTCAGTTTTCAGTTAGTCAGAAAAAAGCAACAACAACATTACTTGTTGAGCAAAACAGGTCTTATGGTTTATTGGAGGCCGATATAAGTGCAGATTTACGAGGTTATAATTTGAATAATATTATGGAAAATTATTGCAATTTAAATTATTTCGATCCTCTTTTAGATTCAAAAGCAAAAAAAGAATACAGTTTTACAACCAAAGGACATCCAAACAATAGCAGTTATTATATAATGTCTATAGCGCCTTTGGATAATTCAAAAACAGCTCTTGATACTTACGAAATAGTCTATGACCCCGAAAAAAAGTTGATTATAGAATTTAGTGTTATTATTGAGCCAAAAAATTTATCGGAAATAGTAGAAAATGAACAAATTGGTGCTAAAAATGTTACCAGGTCAATTGTAAAAGTGAGTTATAGAGCTGAAGGTCAGGATTATTATCTTTTGACTGCCAATGAAGAGATAGGATATGATTTAGTTTTAAAAGAGGAAATTAAAAATATTCAGGTCCGTAATAATTTTGTAACAACCAGCTTCAATAGACAGAATTTTACTTATAAGGAAAGCGATGTTTTTAAAGAAAAATCGCTTTTCAACAAAAAAAATAAAGTGCTGACTAAATATTGGGACATTTCCGGATTTACAGCAACAGATGAAGAAAAGGCAATTATAGATGCCTTAGAGTTTAAATTATAACTTTATAAAAAAATCCTGAGTTTATAGCTCAGGATTTTTTTGTTTAGATAATATGAATTAAAAATTAAATCCAAGCCTTGCATAGTAATATGCTCCACTGAATCCCATTTGCACAGCATCCCAGTAACCTCCCGCTTCCACCCAGTCATCTTGCTGGTCAGGATAAATATTTAGTAAGTTGTTGGCACCAATACTTAATTTAGTGGATTTGCAAAGTTTAAAACCTAAAGTCAGATCGGTTACTATTTTGGCACCGTAAGTATCTGTTGCTGCTTTTTTTCTGTTAGCAAATAATTGAGCAGGAGTTTCTGATGGATCCGTTCTGAAATCTTCATCGGTTAAACTAGAATCAGTCATTTGATAATCTAATAGTTTTACTTCGCTGAATCGGGTTAATGCCAGTCCTGCATCAAACCATTTTCTGCCGTAATTTAAGTTTAAACCAAATTTATTTGGCGGTGCTGAGGCTAATAAAAAGGCTTTGTCACGTTCCCCAAAAAATGTTTGTTCATCTAAATTGCCATTTTTAACCTTATCGATTTTCATGTCATTGATGTTTCCGACTAAAGTGGCTCCAAATCTGTTTTCGTTAATTGTTTTTTTCCAGCCTAAAACAATATCTACACCTTTAGTTTTGGTATCTACTCCATTTACGAAAAACTGTGCTGCATCGACACCAAGGTTATATTGAGTTGCATCAAAATAGCCTGTTAGTACAATTCGGTCTTTTACATTAATGAGGTAACCATCAACAGTCGCTGTAAAATCGCCAAAATTTGCTGTGAATCCTAATGAGGCATTAATAGCCTTTTCTTCATTTAAACTACCAATTCCAAATGCTTTAGTTACAGGACTATTGTTTGATGATAATAATACTTCTGTTGCACCCGCAGAACTAAAGTTGGTAAAACGTAAGTTGTAATAAATCTGTGCTAAAGATGGAGCACGGAACCCGGTACTTACTGAACCTCTTAAATTAATTTTATCTGTAATTTTAAGGCGTGATGCTAATTTACCATTAATAGTGCTTCCAAAATCACTGTAATTTTCAAAACGTACTGCACCACTAACCATGAAAGCCTTGGAAATATCTAATTCGGCATCACTATAAAGGGAGAAGTTATTGCGGCTTTTATCAACCTGATTAGCAGGACTATATCCAGGAAAGCCCTGGGAGCCTCCCGGTCTTGCAATAGTTGGGGATGAATCAGGATCTGTAGGATCGTAATCAGGATTTGGAACTGTTGGAGGACTTTGAGTTGTTGGATCAGTAATTGGATTTCCATTTGTATCGTAGGTTGCGTAGGAGCCTATTTCTCCAGCGAAAATTTCAAATTGCTCCACTCTGAATTCGGTTCCAAAAGCAATGTTCAGGCCTTCAAGTATGCTTCCATAGTTTTTCGAAACATCTAAATTGGTCGTGTTTTGAAGTAAACTGTGACCTCCGGCATCAAATTCTGTTGGCGAATTTTCTTCAAGTGAAGCATTTAATGTTCCTTTTATATCATAATGAAATTTGTTTTTTCCAAGAGTATTGCTGAAATCCCATTTCCAGCCTCCGGAAGTTTCGGTCCTGATTCCGGCAGCGATGGAGTTGTCGTTAATTTTTGAGGTAATTCTTGGTGTGTATCCTCCGGGATAAATTTCTTCTACAACTCTTTCACCATCATTTCGGGTAAAGGCATAAGCATCGGTATTTCTAAAGTTACTTCCTCCAAAAGCATAAAATTGAGTTTTATCAGAAATTGGAACAGCCAGATTTACAAATAAGTTCACTCCCTGAATTTCAGCTTCACCAAACCCTTTTCTGAAATCAAAGCCAGGGCGTAATGTTTTATTTTTATTTAGAAACTCTCCTGTTACATTTACATAACCGCCTTTGGTACCAATTGGAACTCCATAATTAGCAGATACTTTTACAGAACCACCGTCAAAATCCTGATCTTTTCCAAAAGAATTTCCATTTCCGTTTTGGTCTAATCTATATCCTTTTGTATTTGCAGTACCTTCTGGAAAATCTCCTTTTGCATGTGTATTAAATGCCCCGTAAGTTATGGCCCCGGTAAATTCTTTTACATTATCATTAGTGACAATATTGATAACCCCTGCAATGGCATCAGAACCATATTGCGCAGCGGCTCCATCTCTCAGGATTTCAATTCTTTTAATCGAAGCGGCCGGAATTGCATTTAAATCTGTTCCTG
Source organism: Flavobacterium flavigenum (assembly GCF_027111255.2). NCBI lineage: Bacteria > Pseudomonadati > Bacteroidota > Flavobacteriia > Flavobacteriales > Flavobacteriaceae > Flavobacterium > Flavobacterium flavigenum. The sequence continues at coordinate 4,682,741 of NZ_CP114285.2, forward strand.
TATTTCCACGTCCCCGTGTTCCAAATAAATTGATTAAAGAAGATTGGTGTCTTCTTTTTCCGTTAATCAGAACCAAAGTCTGATCAGGTCCCATTCCTCTTAAAGAAGCCGGATCAACGTGGTCAGCTCCATCAGAACCAGATTGCTTATTCGCATTGAATGAAGGAGCGACATATTGCAGTAATTCGTTAATTTCAAGTTTTCCACTTTGTGTAGTAACCTCTTTCACATTGATTACATCAATAGGAACAGCCGAATCTACAACGGTTCTTTTGGTGCTTCTTGAACCAACTACTACAACATCGCTTAAGATCTGGCCACCGTTTTCGTCAAGGGTAACCTCTATTTTACTGCCAGATGCCGGTTTTTCTACGGAAGCATAGCCAACATAAGTAAAAATTAATACAGCGCCTTCCTTCACTTTAATAGTAAAGCCGCCTTCATAATCGGTAGAAACACCGTTTGTTGTTCCTTTTTCGACAACATTTACACCGGGAAGAGGTGCGCCTGACTTATCCTTAACGACACCCGAGACTTCTTTTTGTGCAAAAAGAAAAGCTGAATTTATCAGAAATAGAAATAATACAATCTTTTTCATGGTTGATTTAATTTTTTGGTTTGTTTTTGTTTGTTGTTTGTATAAAATTAATGTTTTTTAACAAAATAGTAACAAAAAGTTTAAAAATTTCAATGTAAGGTATAATAAATACATTAATACACATTTTTGATTCAATCAAGAGTTATTAAATCTTATATTTGCAAAATTTTTATGCTAAAAAATATCAGTTTGGCAAAAAGTACACAAACAGATAATTCATAAAGAATTAAATTACAAGCAGTAAAGAATACCCTGAATAAAAAGGGCTAATAAAATAAATAGAAACAAACAGATGAAAGCAGGAATTGTAGGATTGCCAAATGTTGGAAAATCAACATTATTTAATTGTTTATCTAATGCAAAAGCGCAAAGTGCCAATTTTCCGTTTTGTACAATCGAACCAAATATCGGAGTGGTAAACGTTCCGGATCCGAGAATTAATAAATTGGAAGAATTGGTAAAGCCAGAGCGTGTACAAATGGCAACTGTAGATATCGTAGATATTGCAGGTTTGGTAAAAGGTGCAAGTAAAGGAGAAGGTCTTGGAAACCAGTTTTTAGGAAACATTAGAGAGTGTAACGCTATCATTCATGTACTGCGTTGTTTCGACAATGATAATATCGTACACGTAGATGGAAACGTAAACCCAATTCGTGACAAAGAAACGATCGATATCGAATTACAGTTAAAAGATTTAGAAACAATCGAAAAACGTCTGGAAAAGGTAAAACGTGCGGCAAAAACAGGAAATAAAGAAGCGCAGACTGAAGAAGCTTTATTGAACAGAATCAGAGAAGCTTTATTACAGGCAAAATCGGCGAGAACTATTATTCCTCAAAGTAATGACGAAGAAGTTTTGATGGAAAGCTTTCAGTTAATTACAGCAAAACCGGTTTTATATGTTTGTAATGTTGACGAAAGTTCTGCAGTAAACGGAAACAAATATGTAGATCAGGTTCGTGAATTGGTAAAAGATGAAGATGCTGAGGTTATTATCCTTTCAGTAGGAGCAGAGGCTGATATTACAGAATTAGAAAGCTACGAAGAGCGTCAGGTTTTCCTTGAAGACATGGGATTGACGGAGCCAGGAGCCTCTGTTTTAATTCGTGCAGCTTACAAACTTTTAAAACAACAAACGTATTTTACAGCGGGTGTAAAAGAAGTTCGTGCTTGGACCATCAATATTGGAGCAACTGCACCTCAGGCAGCGGGAGTTATCCATACCGATTTCGAAAAAGGATTTATCCGTGCCGAAGTTATTTCTTATGACGATTACGTTCAATATGGTTCTGAGGCAAAAGCTAAAGAAGCAGGAAAGTTCAAAGTAGAAGGAAAAGAATATGTGGTAAAAGATGGAGATGTTATGCACTTCCGTTTTAACGTTTAATCTTTTTTAGAGAAAATTAGAACATAAAAAACGAAAATAGATTTAACCGCTGAAGAGATTCAGCGGTTTTTTTATGTTTTAGTTTGTCATCATTGAAAAAATGAGAAATCAGCTTAATCTGCACAATCTGCGAGAAAGAACTTTTAAAATAATAAGTACCGATTTCCAGCTTTCCATTTCAAGATTTTTTCCAAATTTATTTTTTTGACAGGCAATAAAAAGAGCTTCTTCCAGTCGCTTTTTTATCACCGCAAAAAATATAAATTCAAAAAAAATGCTTTCCATTTCAATCTGGGGTAGTCAGTAAAATGGACAAGTTTTTGTTTTAAAAGATAAAAAAGAAAACAAAAATTGAAACTAAAAAAATTTGGCTCAAAAATTGGTTACAGAAAATCAACCAATAACTAAATCTAAACCAGTCAAAATGCTAAAAAAAACTTTTAAATTTATCGGATGGACACTTTTCGGAATTTTCACTTTTCTTGCATTGTACGTTTCATCAGTTCTTCTAATTTCAAAAATTACAGTGAATTCTGATATCGCTCAGGCTGAAGAACAAAATGCTATTCCAATTTACATTCTCTCTAACGGTGTTCACACAGATATTGTAGTTCCGGTTAAGAACGAAATCAAAGACTGGCGAAACGAGATCCAGTTTAGTCAGACACAATCAAAGGATTCTTTGATGAATTATATCGCTTTCGGATGGGGGGACAAAGGTTTTTATCTCGATACTCCTGAATGGTCAGATTTAAAGGCAAGTACAGCTTTAAAAGCAGCATTTGGTGTGAGTTCATCCGCAATGCATACCACGTTTTTCAAACAGTTAAAAGAAGGAGATGACTGTAAACGCATTCTGATCTCAAAAGAAAATTATAAAAATCTGGTAACTTACATTTCAGAGAGCTTCAGCGATTCTGTCCATCCACAATGGATTGAAGGGCACAGTTACGGAAAAAAAGATGCTTTTTACGAAGCAAAAGGAAGTTACAGTCTTTTTTATACCTGCAATACTTGGGCAAATAATGCTTTAAAAGCTGCCAATCAAAAAGCGAGTTTGTGGACGGTTTATGATAAAGGGATTTTTTATCATTATAAATGATTAAGCGATGAAAAAGTTTGTTTTAATCATTGTTTTTATTTTGGTAGTAAGTGCTTGCAAAAAAGCAGATGCTGCATGTGCAGATTGTTTTAGTATTTATTTTGAAAATCTACAACCTGATAAAGATTTAGTATTAGATCGTTTTCCAAATAAATTTAGAGCATTATACATGAATAATGATTCGACTTTTATTAGAATTGACGAAAGCAGAATTTTAAAAGAATACTATTATAAATTCAAAGTTCATAAACTCACATTAGACTCGACAAAATCGGAGTATGATATTGTTAATGGAAAATTTATAACAAAGGATACGAAAGATAAATTTGATATGTTTTCAAAAGGTGATTCAATAGAATTAGTTCAAAAACATATTGATACTTTGTTTCGGTTTTCACTTTATCAAAAAGCAAAAAAAATCAATGGTCAAGTGATCTTAAGCAGAAAAGATTCTATATTTTGGGTAATTCAGTTTCTTTCAATTGAAAAAAACATATTGAAGATTAAAAATCTTTGTGAAAAACAAGATTTAGAAAAACTTGATTCCGTCACCAAGGTAAAAAGTAAAATGTTGGACTCTGTTTCTTATTTCATTAAACCAACAAGAAGTGAATTTAAAAGTATTTTAAAAATTAAGAATTTAGGATTCGATCAGAAGTATAAAAAGATTTCTAAATAAAAACACATGGCAAAAATGTAACATTCGATTAAAAATCAGAAATCGAATATTTTTGATTATTGTTTAAATTTGAGAGAATATCAAAAAATCAGCTAATGAAAAATCATAATATTCTCTCTAAAACATGGTATCTTTTAAAAAGAACTTTTTTAGAATTTATAGAGGATGATGCTATAAAATTGAGTGCTGCATTATCCTATTACACCATTTTCGCATTACCGCCATTATTGATTATTATTATTACAATTTGTGGTTTCTTTTTTGGTGAAGAAGCAGTAACGGGTCAGTTGTATGGTCAGATTAATGAACTGGTTGGAAACGATGCGGCTAAACAAATTCAGGAAGCAATCAAAAATGTGCAGCTTTCAGACAGTAATGTTTTTGTAACTGTTTTTGGCGTGATTATGCTGCTTATAGGGGCTTCAGGAGTTTTTGCTGAGATTCAGAGCTCTATTAATTATATCTGGGGACTGCGCGCAAAACCAAATAAAGGTTTACGAAAATTTATTCAAAACCGATTGATGTCGTTTTCGATGATAGTGTCAGTAGGTTTTTTAATGCTGGTTAGTTTAATACTTAATGCCACTTTGGATGTTTTGAATGCCAGGTTAAAGATTTATTTCCCTGAAAGTACGGTTTATATGTTTTATGTTATCAATATTTTAATTGTTTTAGGAAGTATCGCACTTCTTTTTGCTATTATTTTCAGAACATTGCCTGACGGAAATATAAAATGGAAAGATGCCTTTATTGGTGCCGGATTTACATCAATTCTATTTATGATTGGTAAATTTGCTATCGGGTTTTACTTAGGTAGTTCTACCATTGCAAACGTTTATGGCGCTGCTGGATCAGTAGTTATCATATTGGTCTGGGTATATTATTCGGCTATTATTTTATATTTTGGTGCAGAGTTTACCAAAGTTTATGCAAAAACTTTAGGCGGAAATATTTCTCCTAACGATTATTCGGTAGAAATTAAGAAAGAAATTTTAGAAGTATCTCAATAAAAAAACTGGGTGCATATTTGACACCCAGTGTATTCTTATAAGTTATTGATATTTTTTATCAGTCAGGGTTTTCATAAACGCCACCAAAGCAGATTCCTCTTTTTTGCTTAGTTTAAGCTGGTCAAAAGGAAGAGTTTGATTCTCGACTGGGTAACCTAAACCTTTTCCGCCTCCTTTATTATAAAAATCGACAACTTCTTCTAATGTGGTAAATACGCCGTTGTGCATATAAGGCGCAGTTTTGGCTACATTTCGAATAGAAGGCGTTTTAAAGGCATTCTTAAGCTGATCCATTTCAAACTGATTGTATTTCCCTAAATCCGGACTTATTTCTTTTGCAGTTTTATCTTTTGGTGTTCCAATTACTTCCTGTTCGGTTTTACTGTAATTTGGAGGGACTGTTCCGTTAAACAGAGGAATAAAATGACAGGTTGCACACTTTGCTTTACCTGTAAAAAGATTAAATCCGAGTTTTTCTTCTTCACTAAAATCATTTGATTCACCTCTCATATATAAATCAAATCTGGAATCAAAATCATTCAATGAACGGATATAAGAAGCTATAGCATTTTGCAATTGCCATTCTTCGATTTTATTGTTTTTAGGAAAAGCCTTTTCAAATAAGTCTTTGTACTTTTTATCTTTATTGATTAAAGGAATAATCTGACTAAACGAACCATGCATTTCCTTTTCGTTTTGCACAACGTCTACGCTTTGCTTTTCTAAATCGATCTGTCTTAAATCCCAAAACAATGCATTTTGTAAACCTGCATAAGTTAGGGTTGGGGTATTTCTCGGCAAATCGAATCCGTCTAAAGAAAGATTTGTTTTGCGTCCGTCTGTAAACGCTTTTTCAGGAACATGGCAGGTTGCACAGCTTCTTTTTTGATCTTTGGAAATGGTAGTATCATAAAATAACTGATTTCCTAAAGCAACTTTATCCTCTGAATAAGCATATTCTGAAGAAGGAATAAAAGCATTAACATTAAATGCACTTTTTTCAAAAAGAATAGCAACATTTTGGTTGACTGCGCTGTTTTTATTTACATTCCCAATATTATTTTGTTTTTGTAAATCGAAAATGATTTTTGATATTGTGTTTAAATATTCTTTAATAAATGCAGCTCTGTCAAAGTCGTTAAAAACTTTGTTTTTAGTACAATACAAAATGCTGTTTGAAATTGTTTTTTTAAGTTGTGACTTTAACTCTAAGGATTCCTTAGAGTTGTTTTTGCAGGTTTTTAAAACGATTGTTTGAATCGAAGCAAGGGCAGGGGCAACTTCATTTATTGATTCCTGTGCAACAGGCGAATCAAAACCTGTAATTCCTAATGCTAAAATTCGGTAGACCTCAAAGCGGGCAGCATCGATGATATGTTTTTCTTCAATGCTTATCGCATCTAAGTGTTGTTTTACCTGAGCAATATTTGCCCGCATAATTGCTATTTCACGAACCAGATCGGTTTTGTTTTTTATTTCATATACAGGAAAAATAAGTTCTTCAATGACCTGAAAACCATTTGGTGGCAGAAACTTGTTTTCTTCGACTTCAAGTTCATCCAAAGCGGGACCATTAATAAATCTGGCTGTTTCAGGTACAAAATACTCAACTACCCATTCTGTTTTTTTGTATAAAACTCTTGTTTCCTTAAAATAATCCTGAATTTTTTTGGAATCTTTTTCGTTTTCAGCAAGCTTTTTGAAAACCACTATTTTGTTTTCAAGTTTTTCCAGATCAATCAAAAGATCCTGTTTAACAGAAGTTTCAGTTTTTTCTTTTGTACAGCTTGTAAAAAAAGTCAGAAAAGAGAAAAGAATAGGAAAAAATATGTTTTTGATAAAATCAATTTTCATTGTAGGATACTTTAATAAATAGCAAAAACAACCCAATAAAAATTGGATTGCTTTTGTTGTATTTGTGGTAAAATTATCTTTGTACGTTACGAATAATTACGGTTTGGCCTCCTTCTAACTGGCTTTGTGCAGAACTAGTAGCTCCCATATTAATTCCGCTTCCATCAGCGTCTTTAAATGCATCTTTTCTCCATGTGTGAGGGTGTATATTCAATGTAAAAGTATTTGGAACACCAATAACATCAGATATATCTTCCATTGCGCCATATTCCCAGCTTCCAAATCTCATTTCACCAGATTGGTTGTATAATGAATTCCATGCAGCGTCTGTACGTTTATGGTTCATGGTTAACCACGGTTTATTTGTTTTGGAAGCAATATTATATTGCCAAATATATGAGTCATGTTTGGCAGCAGGATAAAAACTGTCACCATCTTCCTGGATGTAAACATAATTTTCAGTTACACAAAGGTTATCAGGATTGATAACGCCTGTACCTGGTGTAGAATCACCTTCAACTACTAATTCAAGTTTTCCTTTTAACGGATCTTTTTCATCCAAAACTAATTTATAAACTCTTCCCCACATGGTATATCCTTCAACAGGGTTTAGTTTATCTGTAGATTGCCCTGTAGCAGTAAAATAAACTTCTCTGTTGTTTTTTGCTGATCCTTTTCTGTAATCAATATCTTCTACTCTTGAAAAACGGATTGCTTTTAAATCGTTTACAGTAGTGTTGATTTCAGCTCCAGTTATATTTTTGGCATTCGGAATTTCAACAAATGATACATCGAAAGAGTTTCCAACAGTCATTGTTGTTTCTACCTGAATGTTATCATTTCTTTTTAAAGCGTATAATTTTCCGTTATTTAAATCACCAACTGTAGAAACATACATAATGACCTGACCGGCACTTGCATGCGAAGTTTCGTAAGATTGATCTTCACCCATAATAATGACACTTTTGCCTGGATAAGCTTGTTTTGTCAACGGAACAGCATTTTCCATACTTGCTTTTCCTAAAGCAGGTAAAACCCTGTCTTTTCTGTTTTTATCAGTTGTTGGTGCAAGTGGGTTGATACCATGTACCATACTTTCCTGGCCGCTTTCTCCAGCAGTTAAAAATATAGGGCCAAAACCATGAATTTCAGGTGTAGCCAAAGTTGCGGAACAAAGTCTCGTTTGTCCTCCTGCAGCATCCACAATATAGTCACCTTTTACAGGTTTTAAAGTTTTGTCAAGGTAAACTCTCGAAACAGATTGTATAATTTCGTGATTGGTAATCATGATATAACCATCACCGTTCGGATTTTTCATGAATCCTGCACCATCAGGCTGACCAGCATAAATAAAAGAAGGACTTTCTGGTAATACATCAGTGGTAGAGATTAAAGTTGAAATTTGCAGATTTTCGAAGCCAGGCTGAGCTACTACAAATGCAGGAACTTTTGATTTTGTTGTAAAATCAATGTTTTTGTTTGTTTTGTCACCTTCATCGTCATTTTGGCAGCTGATTACAGAAATGCCTGCGATTCCAAGCAATGTGATGGATTTTAAAAAATTAAATTTTTTCATGTTTTTGATTTTGTTTATTATTCCGGATAATGATTATAATTATCTTGATTAATTTCTTAATGATTTTAAAATGTCATTTTATATAATCTATTTTTGAAAGTGATTAGTCATTTACAAAATAAAAACTTGACTCATCATATAAATTTGAATTGGATTGTGAAGATATTTTTATCTTGTAATTTCCACTACCATAAGCACTGATAATAGTATGACCATCATTTTTTTCAATAGATGTTTTAACTAATAATCCTTCAACAAATATTTCTATTTTTACATTCGCTTCTGGAATAAATGAAGGTCTCCAAGTTGTTTCAAAACTTCCAGAGTTATAGATAGTGGTGTTTTCTAAAGGGAAAGAAATTAGTTCATTAATAAAATATGAATCAGGATACAAATACTTTGCAGAAAATATATCATAACTTGACAAAATAAATGAATAAGGCCAACCTGCATTCATGACAGAATTTGGATCTTGATTAGTGCCATAACCACTTGGAGTATATTGTATCCAGTTGAATGATGTGGTTTGTTCCCCTTTTGATGGACCATCAGTATGGTAAAAACCAATTGTATGACCAAGTTCGTGTTTAATAATGTGTTCTTTTTCTTTTTCTGAAAAGACTGTATTATTTGCAGCATCCAAATTTATAGCAATTTGAGAACCTGGCTTTCCATTTGAGGGAAGGAATGCAGCAGCAGGATTATTGTTTGGTAGTATATTGCCGTCAGATCCAATTAATATATCTGCAGTTGAATTTGTTGTAATTGTAAAGTTTATTCGACAATCTATTATATTATTCCAATCACTTATTGCTGTTGCAATTGCTGTTCTCCAATTATCGTTTCCAGAAGCAGGAATAGAACTGTCGATTCTTACAGTAATATTATTTACATTTTCCATGAAGACTAATGAATTAGCATGTACTTGGGCAGTTTTACTTACTGTTTCGGATTTTTTTTCATTTTTATTAAATAATATATCATTTTCAACTAGGAAAAAATCTTCATACTCTTCAATATTTTTTAAATTAAACCCTAAGTCTAGTAATTTGATGACAACTGGATCCTTATCATTTAAAATTAGACTATTATTTTTATCTGTAGAATTATTGTTAATTCCTTCTACATTTGAGTCATCATCCTGACAACCCATTACACATAAACTTGCCAAACTTAGAAAAAGTGACGATTTTAAAAATTTAAATTTCATAACTGTTTTTTTGTTTTTTGATTAGGCAAATCTATCTCCGAAAAACAAAATGTATGTTATGTTAATTTTTTCTTATTGCTAATAAATAACAAGGAATATATTACCAAATGGTAAAATTATCTTCGAAATGTAAATTTAAGCTTCATAATAAATTCTTAATTATTTGAAAAGCTGGTTTAAAGAAACCTCTTTTTTCTCACGCAGCTTTTTTATGATTTTCAAAAAAGCAATAGCGGTAATATAAGCATCGCCTAAAGCTGTATGACGGTCTTTTTTTGAAATATCAAATTTGTCGGCCAGATCATCAAGTGAGTAATGGTCTTTTCGTTCAAAGAGATGAGATTTTATCAAAGTTCTCTTGTACAAAACTCCGGTATCAAGTGCTTTATTTTTTAATTCAGGTAAGCCATTTCTTTCGAGGGCACGGTTAATCATGGTGATATCAAAATAAGCATGATGTGCAATAATAACGGCATCACCCAAATAGTCTAAAAACTGCTTTAAAGCTTCGGATTCAGAAGGACGCTTTACAACAAAATCTTTTAAAATGCCATGAATCTGGGCAGTTGATTCATCGTAATGATCCTGTTCGATATAAACTTCAAAACTGTCCTGAACCGAAATAGTTCCATTTTGCAAAACAAGTGCACCAATACATAAAATGCGGTCGTTTGTAAAATCAAAACCAGTTGTTTCTGTGTCCAGTACTACAAAACGCGTTTCTTCAATGGTAATGCTTTCATCGAAAAATTTTTCTTCTTCTTTTTGCCAAAAATTAAATAAACTCATTTTACACGATATTAGAAACATTAAAACGTACCGAAATCAATTCCTGAAGTTCTTTGATGGTTTTAAAAGTTCTTTTCAGTTTTATTTTTTCCATTTTCGAAAGGGATTCCAAAGCAATAAACTGACCCGAATCATGGTGCAAAAGACCTTGCTTGGTTCTGAATTTCAATAAGGCTTTAAATGAATAAGAACATGATAAGTAAAGTTCACTGTTTTGAGGTTCCAGTTCGGCTAACTTTTCAAAACGTTCGGCCGTATTACTGATTGACTTAACTGAATGTGACAATATTAAAACCCTTGCAGCATCTGTAAGTGGCATTAGAGCTCTGCGTTTAATGTCAAACTGGTCTTTATTAGCACCATCCTGTTCCACTAAAAACTGTCTGAAGAAACCTGTTGGAGAAGGACTTTGCAAAGCGCCGCTCACCAAATGAACATAAAAAATAGGATTGGCTTTCACATTTTCAAATATTGAATCTGATAACTGGTCTACAAGCTCACGATTACCATATTTTACACTGTAATCAAAAAAGATGAACGATAACAAAACTTCATTTTTACCCGGATTTTTAATCCAGTAAGCCACCTGATCCTTCCATTCATTGAGGCTCATGCACCATTTTGGGTTGGATGCCATCATTTCAGCAGGACAATATTCATAACCAATAGTAAAAAGTCCTTTGTTAATGTAGGTGGATAATTTTAGGAAATAAGCTTTGGTTTCATCCTTAAAAACTTCCGAAACATTCTCATATACAATCGCATTATCCTGATCAGTATGCAACATTTGTTCGTCGCGTCCCTGACTGCCCAATGCCAGCCATGTAAATTTTACAGGAGGCGGTATATTCATTTTTTCCAGTGAAATGTCAATAACACGGGTTACACAGGCATCATTTAACTCAGTAATGATTTTTGTAATCAGTGTCATCGGGATATTTTGGTCCAGATATCCCTGCAATAACTGCATGATTCGGGCTCTGATAGGTTTGATCTCCTTAACTTTTGTCGTCCTTTTTAAAGCTTTGATCAAAACTGCCGGATTGTTTCCCAGCGAAACCATAAGGTCGTGTTTGGATAAAATACCTACAGCTTTTGTATTGACTGTTCCGTCTTTCGTAAGACACAAATAACTGATATTACTTTTGATCATCGCCATCTGCGCTTCAGTAACTGTCAATTTTTTAGAATACGTAATAACCGGCGATGTCATAATCGTTTCAGCAGTCGTAGTAATTGGGTAATCACCTGAAACGATTTTGTTGCGTAAATCCTTATCGGTAATAATTCCAATTGGGAGCATTTCATCCACAATTAATATTGCCCCGACTTTTTTCTTGGTCAGTATTTTAGCGATTTCTTTTGCTGTGGTTGAAGGCCCGCACGTCACAATCTTTTTTGAAAATTTTATCGGTTGTAAATCAAATACTTCCTTTTCATTATTCTGTTCATGCTGCGCAATGACTTCGCCGTATAAATTGTTTTTATGGACTTCTGAATAGGGGTTTTTAGTATTCGAAGCATAACTTTCGATCAGGAAATTCCCAATGGCTTTGTTTTCTAATGCGTAGGGTTTGAAAACTGCAATCGGAATCGCATATAAAATACTCTCTTCATAAGTACTTGCCTCCATAACATAATTTTCCTGCGCCAGGAGCGGTCTTAATCCAAAAATGTCACCTTCATCACACATATCCAGTGTTTTCTGATTCTTTTTAAGGGCAACCGCTCCTTTGTGCACCACATAAAAAGAGTCATGTGTCTTTTCATTTTCAGAAAAAATAACCGAATCTTTTTCTTTATATATGATAGAAATCTGTCCAGATAATTTTTCAAGGTCTTTTTGATTCAAAAGATTAAAAGGAGGGAAGTGCTGCAAAAAATCGGCTACTCTATGTGAAATGGTATTTTTCATGTTGGATTACGTTCTGAATTTAGAATTAGAAAACAGTATTGTAAAAGAAACAAATTTCAGTATCTATTCAAACTATATTTTTTGAAAAATCAGGTTTATTTGTGAAACAAAAAAGTTCCGCAATGGGAACTTTTAAATTTAGGTTTATGATTTTTTCTTTCGGATTCGCATATTGATGAATTCTACAGCAAGAGAAAAGGTAATGGCAAAATACAAATAGCCTTTCGGGATGGCTCCAATATGTTCGCCAATCAGCTCGGCATTAGATAAATGCATACTTTCGGTGATCAGCATAAACCCAATCAGGATTAGAAACGAAAGTCCCAATATTTGAATAGAAGGATTTTTATTAACGAAATTTCCAACCGGAACGGCAAAAAGCATCATAACAATTACAGAAATAATAACTGCTGTAATCATGATAGTCAGCGCACCTTCAACACCATTAGTCATACCGACAGCCGTCAAAATAGAGTCAACAGAGAAAATTAAATCGATTAACAGGATTTGTAAAATAACATTCGAAAAAGATTTCTTTGCGGCGGTTTCAATACTTTTTTCCTCTTCTCCTTTATGATCCACTTTTTCACTGATTTCTTTGGTGCTTTTGTAAATCAGGAACAAGCCTCCTAAAAATAAAATAATCGCCTGTCCGGTAAAATCAGCTTCGAGCCAGCCCCAGTGGATACTGAAAACAGTTGCTTTCATGGCAATCAAATACGAAATCCCTAACAAAAGTGCAATTCGCATAAACATAGCCAAAAACAAACCAATCCGGGTGGCTTTTTTGCGGTCCTGTTCTGGTAGTTTGCCCGTAACGATCGAGATGAAAATAATGTTGTCAATTCCCAGAACAATTTCCAGAAATGTCAGGGTCAGTAATGCAATCCAGGCATCAGGGTTTAAAAATACTTCCATGTAAATCTTAATTTACATTCAAATTACTATTTTTTATTCGATTTTAAAAACTTTTCCGTGCTGTTTTTCCTCAGAACCGACCATGCCAAATTCAAAAGTATACGAATCTTTCGAAGTCGTTAATATTTTCATGTCAATAGCTTTTTCTTCCGCCATATTTTTCGGATGTTTTTTCTGCAGAATATACTCGCAGTCACTTACCCAGCGTATGGTTGAGGTATCGGTTTTTCCTTCAAAAGTTTCAATTTCAATACTGTCCTTACGCTCAAAAATCGTTGTTTTTTTTACACCGTTTACTTCAAACTCAAATTTGAATTTTCCGTTTTTGAAATCTTTGCAGTTGTGCTCTGCATTGTAACACGATACTAAAGCAAGTATTGGAAATAATAATATAATTTTTTTCATTTTAAATAAGTTTTTTTTAGGAGCTGATTCCTGCTTTCCACTGCAATCTTTTTATTTTTGAAGGAAAAATAAAAAGGATTTTCGTTGCAATCAGGGCTAGGGCAGTCGTTTTCATCAGAAAATTTAAACAGAGAATTAATTATTTAAGTCTGCTTAATTCATCATCTGTAAAATTCTTTATTTCTTTTTCTTTGGCAAACTTTTCGGCATTGTAATTCCCGGATTTATTTTTCGGAATCGATAAACTGTCCCAGGAACTATTTTTCAGTTGTTTCGCATAAAAAACAATCTGCCCGATATGATACGGATAATGTGCCAATTGCCTGTTAATCGCTTCAATAACCGTGTGACCTTCATTTCGAATATAAATGATATGCGATAGCTGTTCCGGTTTCAAATTGTTTAAAGCGTCAAAAAACACATCCCATCCTTTATTCCAGACGTTAATGACTTCTTCTTTTGAATCTAAATCATTTTCGAATTCTGAATCGCGGTTGCGCCATTCCTTTTCGCCATCAGAGGTTAGAAAATCTGTCCATCGTGAGAGCATATTTCCCGAAATATGTTTGATTATAGTCGCAATACTATTGGTATCTTCGTTGACGGCAATAAAAAGCTGTTCGGGCTCTAATTGATCGATTGACTTTTCGCCCAGCATTTTATAATACAAAAATTGCTTTTTAACACTTTCCAGATAAGATTCGTTTATTTCCATGCTTATACAATTTTAATGTCATATTTATCTAAAAGTCCCACGATTCCCTGAGTCGAAAATTGAGCTTTTTTCATCGGGTTAAATTCGGGATCGATTTTGTAATGGTAAGCTGTTCTAAAATCAACCGCGGCTAGTTGTGTTTCATTAAAGATAGCACCATCCAAATCACAATTATCAAAAACCGAACTCGTTAAATTGGTTCCTATAAAAGTAACTTCCCTTACAGAACAATTGATAAACTTTGTTTTCGGCATTTTTTTATTCGAAAAAATGGCATAATCCAAAGTGCTTTCTTCAAAATAAACCTGAAATAAAAAGTCATCACATTCGTTAAAGGCAATTCCTAAAAGCTTGCAGTTTTTAAAAGTCACGTTCTTTAAACTCGTTCCGGCAAGACTCGTCATTGACAAATTACAGTCAATAAACTCGCAATCTAAAAAAGTATTGTAGGCAAAATTGCTATTCGAAAAATCACAGTTTTTAAAGACACAATCTTCAAACTCACGGTTATTTATTTTTTTGTCAATATAAATGACTTTCTCGAATGTTTTTTGAATGTGGATTAGGTTTTCCATGAATGTTTTTTGGATTTTCGGGCATTGTGACGTACCCTTAAAATGTAGATGTTTTTTTCGGTTATTTGATAAGAAACTGCAAAATCATAAATTGCATAAACTCTAAAACTACCATCATTGTTAGTTTTTTGTTTGTCGAGTTTATAAATTTCAGGTTGCGTTTTTAATATCTCAGTGCTGTCAAAAATGGTGTTGACTACTTTATCAGCAATTGTAATCGATTTGCTTTCAAAGAAAATATAAAAATGAATGTCTTCTAATTGGTCTAGCGCATTGCTTGACCAAATTATTTTCTTCCCCATTTTTTTGCAATTTCTCTTGCCTGATCTTCTGTATAAAAGTTGCCTTTTTTGATGCTTTCTAAAGCATTATCGATATCAACATTATATGAACTATCTGAATCAATGTCAGAATTGTTGACTGATTGTAAAAGGTTTTTTAGTTTTTGTACAAAAGAAGGATCCTTAACTTTGTCAATTTCCTGATGAATCCAGTTTATTTCTGCCTTAATATCCATAAATATTTAATTTTAGTAAAGATATAAATTAGTCATTAAATAAACCTTTCATAATAGTTTTCAATCCGTAGAAGATTAAAAACATGGAGCTTAAACAAGCCACGATTCCAATTCCCAAAACCAGATAATGCCAGTTGGTATGCTGATTCATAAATGCATTATAAATCAACGATGGACCAATAAACATCAACGGAAGTGCGCCAGTTAAATATTTAATACCTTTTCCTAATAACTGTTTATTTGTTGCCATTTGTTTTTTTAGTTTACTTCGTTTGTTCGGCTTTCAGCCTCGTGTCAGGTTTAAGGTTTCAGGTTTCGCTCTTTGCGTTAACAAATCCCACGCATCTTGCATCTCACACAAAACTTTTACTTATTATAATTGTCAACAGCATTCCTCACGCTGCCATATTTTTTTAATAATTCAGAGGCTTCTTCATACGAAACGGGAATTTCTCCCATAATCATTTTTACTCCGCGGTCAACCAGTTTGCTATTGCTCAACTGCATATCGACCATTTTGTTGCCCTTTACTTTTCCAAGCTGAATCATCGATGCAGTCGAAATCATGTTTAAAACCAATTTTTGTGCAGTTCCGGCTTTCATTCTTGAACTTCCGGTTACAAATTCAGGTCCTACAACAACTACTACAGGAAATTTTGCTGTTAGTGCTAATGGACTTCCTTCATTACAGGTAATACAGCCTGTAGCAATATTATTTTCGTTACAGGTTTCCAACCCGCCAATAACATACGGGGTTGTTCCCGAAGCGGCAATTCCAATTACAATATCATTCTTATTGATATCGTGTGCCTGCAAATCAATCCAGGCTTGTGTGGCATTGTCTTCTGCATTTTCTACGGCACGACGAATGGCTGTGTCGCCGCCGGCAATGATCCCGTTTACCAAATCAAACGGAACACCAAAAGTAGGAGGACATTCGGAAGCATCTACAACTCCCAAACGTCCGGATGTTCCGGCTCCAATGTAAAAAATACGTCCTCCCAATTTTAAATTGGCGACAGTCTGCGCTACCAAAGCTTCGATTTGTGGTAAAGCCTTTTCAACAGCATTGGGTACAGTTTTGTCCTCGTTATTAATATTGGTCAACAGTTCGTGAACTGACATTTTTTCTAAATGTTCATATTTTGAAGATTGTTCGGTAGTTTTTGTAAACGTCATTTTTTGTAGAAATAGTTATCCTCCAAAATTAAACTTTTTTATCGCAAATAGGGAAAAATTAAAAGACAAAGTCATTAAGATTTTAATCTTTTTGGGAATGATTTTGTTTTTGGTTAAACCACTTATAAACCTTGATTAAAAAACTAAAATGGTATATTTGTTACATAATAGAAGATAAATGGATCAATTAGTTTTATTGGAAGGCATCGCCAAAATTTCAGTTTTTGTTTCTTTATTAATGGCATTTTTTCTGCTGACCGTTAAAACGGAAAACAAATTGGCTAACCGTTTATTTGCTTTCTTTTTTATTTTTTCTGCCATCGATCTCAGCGGATTTTTTACGTACATATACAATGAAAATCATAGGAACTTAGAGATTTTCAGGTCAACTTTCTGTTTGTTAGGGATGCCGTCGTTTTATCTTTATGTACTTGCTGCCTGTTATTCTGATTTTAAATTGCAGTGGAAACATTTAGTCCATTTGGTTCCTTTTGTAATTGTCAATTTACTTTTTATTCCCAGAATCTATATTAGTATTCAGGAAGGAACTTTTACCGGTATTCTAAATCAAATGTCAGAGATTTACTTTATTCAGATTTTGATTGAATTTCAGTATGTGTATTATATCGTGAGTGTATTTTTGATTTTGAAGAAATACAAAGAAATTTATTTAGAAAATTACACCAATCCAGGAACTTCGACTTATAAATGGCTTTTTCAGATGACCTGCGTTTTTCTAGCGGCACATTCGGTTGTACTATCAAAAAATATAATACGCTACAGCGGTGTAAGGGAAGTTTTTCTTTGGGCAAACGTGCTTGTCGGAACGATAGCATTATTTATAACCTGTTGGTTTATAATGAAAGCCTTAAAACATCCGGAACTTTTTAGAGGAATTAATTCTAAATTACAACTAACGAAAGATATTATTCCTGAAATAGAAGAAAAATCAGAATCTGTAAATACACAAAACGACGTAATTAGTGGTCAGATTTCAAGTTTAAGAAAATATATGACGGAAAAAGAACCTTTTCTTGATCCGTCGCTTACGATTCAGGAACTGAGTAATCAGATTAACATTCCGGTTCGGGATTTATCGATTTTGATTAATCACCATATGGATCAGCATTTTTTTGATTTTGTGAATGAATATCGCATTCAAAAAGCCATGCATATTTTAAAAGATCAATCGAAAAGTCAGCTTACTGTGTTGGAAATTTTATACGAAGTCGGTTTTAATTCAAAATCTTCGTTTAATACGTCTTTCAAAAAATATACAAATTTAACGCCGACAGCTTATAGAAATGCTTCATAATTAAGGTTTTGTAAAAAGTCGTACTTCATAACAAATAAAGTCGAACCAATTTCATGATTAGAAAATGGTTCGACTTTTTTTATCGGTCGTGTAAGGAAATTTTCTAAGGCAACTTTGCTTCAAATTAATCGAACAAGTAAAATTAGAAACCATGAAAAAATTACAAATCCTTATCTTTTTAGTATTGCCTTTATTTTGTTTCGCACAATCAACATTAAAATTAAAAGGAAAAATAGCAAGTGAAAAAACCCCGTTAGAATGGGCAGATGTTTTGATCTTGAACCAGGAAGGGAAAATTGTTGATGGAACGACAACCAGACAAGATGGTTCTTTTGAAATCAATCTTAAAAGCGGTTCATATAAAATCGGCATCACTCTTTTGGGTTTTGCCGATTATGAAAAAGAAATTTTATTAGAAAAAGACACTGATTTAGGCATCATTATCCTTAAAGCAAATGAGACAAAATTAAACGAAGTTGTCATTCAGTCTAAAAAGAAAACTATCGAACAAAAAACAGATCGTCTCGTTTACAATCTCGAGAATAATGTTACAACGGTCGGGGGTGATGCTTTGAGTGCTATTAATACTGCCCCCGGAGTTGTGGTAAAAAATGATTTGATTACTATATTAGGAAAAGGAACTTCCCGCATGATGATCGATGGACGTTTGATTGAATTAACAGGTGAAGAACTCAATAACTTTTTAAAATCAATTTCGGCAGCAGATATTAAAAATATTGAGATTATCAGCAATCCACCGGCAAAATATGAAGCAGACGGTTTTGGCGGACTGATTAATATTATCATGAAAAAAGGAGTTCGTGATTCATGGAAAAACACAACGACAGCTTCTTATGATCAGAATAAATACGGAATTTATACTTTAAGAAATAATTTCTTCTATAACAAAAATAAGTTTCGATTTTCTGCAAGTGTGAATGGAAAAACGGGTTATAAAAATGCTGATGAAAACTTGGAAATGTATTTTCCTGACGGACTTTCTAAAATGACAAGTGTCACTAAAGTGAAAAACGAAAACCTTTCCGGAAAAATGGCTTTAGATTATGATTTATCTGATCGCACAACAATTGGTTTTCAGTTTATGAATGACAGAAATAATCCTGATTTTGGTTCAGATATCAGAATTGAAAAGTATAATCTTCAGAATGAATTACAGAATGTAACGCTGAATAAAAGCGCTACGGATAAAGGATCAAAAAATCAAACTTATAATACGCATTTTATTACCAAATTAGATTCTTTGAACAGAAAACTATCTTTTGATACAGACTACTTTAATTACAGCTCAAAATTTGACAGAGATTTTATCGCCAATAATTATACTCCTGATATGCAATTTGTTGATGTAAATCAGGCAGGAAGAAATATCTCGAATCAGGATATTGATAACTGGAGTTTTAAAGCCGATATGGAACATCCTTTTCATACATTTAATTTGTATTATGGTGCAAAAGTGAGTTTTACAAATAGTGTGAGTGATGTGCTTTTTTATGACAATATTTCAGGAACACCGGAATTAGATCCGAATCAGTCAAACCGTTTTAAATACACGGAGAATAATCAGGCGATTTACATTAACGGAGATAAAAAGATAAATGAAAAATGGAATCTGCAAATGGGATTACGACTTGAAAACACGCAAACAACTGGATTTTCAGAAACGCTGAATCAGGAAAATGTAAATAATTATTTGAAGCTGTTTCCAACGTTTTATGCTTCATACAAGAAAAACGAAAACAATACTTTTAGTTTAAATTATGGAAAAAGAATCAACAGACCGCGTTTTGATTTACTGAATCCGTTTAAGGTTTATATCAACAGTAATAGTTATTCTGAAGGAAATCCGTTTTTAAAACCTTCATTTTCTGATAATTTTGAATTGTCATATTCCTATAAAGAAATATTGAGAACGAGTGTTTTTATGAATGTAATTACAAATGGTTACGGCGTTATTTTTACCTCGATTCCGGAAACAAATACACAGATTGTAACGCGTGAGAACTATTTTAAAGGTTTAAATTATGGTTTAGGTGAAACCTATTCGGCTAGTTTTACAGATTGGTGGGAAAGTGAAAATTCATTATACTTTTTAGGCTCAAAGACAGAATTTACAAAGGATTTTAATGCAATGCCATCAAATAGCCTGCAAATTGATTTTACTACAAACAACACGTTTGTTTTAGGTAAAACAACAAAGCTTCAAATTGATTTTAATTACAGTACACCTTTTAAAAATGGTTTGTATAAAGTCGGATATGTTTCTAGTTTTGATATTGGCTTCAAACAGGATTTGTTTCATAAAACGCTCCAGGTTGCATTTCTGGCAAATGATATTTTTAATACTTCTTATTTAAAAGATTTTACTTCGGTTGTAAATGGCGTAAAACAAGTTTACAGTCAAAATGAAAGTAATCGATTTGTTCGTTTGTCTGTGGTTTATAATTTTGGAAACAAAAAGATAAATGTGAAAGAACGCAATTTTGGAAATCAGGAAGAGAGAAAGAGAACGGGGAGTTAAATTAGATAATTTGTCAATTTGATACTTAGATAACTTTTGGGTGTGACCGCATTTACAAAAGGCGCTATTTAACAAACCGTTTATGTGCACCTTTTGTAAATGCGGTCGGGCTATCCGCACTACTTCGGTAGTTTGCTGCTATCCCTCACACAAACAATAAGATATGATTACATAATGAGTTAATTAGGTAATTATATAATGTTTTGGAGGCTTAAAAAAAATGAATTCAGATATTTAATCAATGTAAATAATCATCTAATTGACAAATTTTCTAATTATAAAAAGAATGCCAAAAGGATTCCGAGAACAATCATCGAAACTTTGGCAACATTGAATTTATGTCCTTCGCTGCTTTCGAAAATGATAGTTGATGAAATGTGGAATAAAATTCCGATTACAATGGCTGTGATTTCGGTGTAATATTCGTTTAATAAAGGTAAAAACTCAGAAGCTACAGTTCCCAGCGGAGTCATGACAGCAAAGGTTAGCATGAAAGCAAAAATGGCCTTTTTATTTAAATCGGCATTGATGAAAAAGGTCGTTAAAATAACTGCAATTGGCAAATGATGAATCGCAATTCCGATAGCTAAACCATGATGATGGCTTACAGGAAAACCTTCTAAAAAAGCATGAATACAAAGACTTATAAAAAGCAGCCAAGGAATCTGAGACATTTTTGCATGCCCGTGAACGTGTCCGTGTTCTGCGCCTTTTGAGAAAAACTCAAGAATGATCTGGAATAAAATTCCGACCATAATGAATAAACCAATATTATGATTATGTGCTTCGTAAACTTCAGGTAAAAGATGCATCACGGTTAGCGATAGTAGAAATGATCCGCTAAAAGCAAGTAATAATTTAAGATTGGTTTTGTTTTTTGGTTTTATAAACAAAGCCACTGCATAACCTAAAAGTACAGAAAATAAGGGTAATAAATAGTTCATTTGCTGATTTACCAAATTATTTAAAAATCATGATTAATCGTTCGCTTTCAGTTTTATGGAATTTTTTGAGTTTGTAATCGCCAAAAATATCTAAAAGATAAATACCGGCTTCCTCCATCAAATCCTGAAAATTCTGCAAGGTGAGTGCTTTTACTTTTTCTGTAAAATGGTATTTTTTGCCCTGATCTTCAAAATCAATTTCCTTAAAAATATGTCCGTCTTCTACATATCTTTTGATGTTGAAATCAATTCCGTCAACTGTTTTTACTTCTTCGGGAACCAAAGTTTCAATAACCTGATTTACGTTCATAAAATCAATTACGGCAAAACCATATTCGGATAAACTTTCTTTAATTGCTTTTAAAGTGGTTAGATTATCATCGTCATTTTCGAAATAACCAAAACTAGTGAACAGATTGAAAATGGCATCAAATTTTTCCTCAAATGGTTCACGCATATCGTGAACTTTAAAATGCAGGGTTTCATTACTGTTTTTACTGGCTTCGGCAATGCTGTTTTCAGATAAATCAGCGCCTAAAACAGTAAAACCTAGTTGGTTTAAATAAATAGAATGACGTCCTTTTCCACAGGCTAAATCCAATACTTTTGCTTTTTCGGGCAAGTTTAGATAATGGGTAAGGTTATCCATAAAAATCTGAGCTTCTCTATAATTTCTGTCTTTATACAAAATATGATAATACGGAGTATCAAACCATGATGTAAACCAATTTTCGGTGTTACGGTCCTGATTCGGTGTTGATGGGTTAGGTGCTTCAGACATTTATTCTATTTCAATTAATTCAAAGTCCGGCAAATTTAGTGTATTTTTGCCGAAAAATAACTATTTCGTGACTATACCTGAATAATCAGAGATGTGTATGCGATCGGAGTTTTTTTTAAACAAAAATAAAGATGGAAGAAAATTTTAGAATGATTGCCAAATGTTTTTTTGGTTTTGAAGAAATATTAGAAAAAGAATTGCGTGATCTTGGTGCCCAGGAAATTGAAAAAGGGGTAAGAATGGTAAGTTTTAAGGGCGATAAAGGCTTTATGTACAAAGCCAATTTGTCACTTAGAACAGCGCTTAAAGTTTTAAAGCCAATTTATTCATTCAGAGCCAATAATGAGCAGGCATTATACAAAGGAATTTCGGGTATAAACTGGTCGAAATTACTGAATGCCGATCAGACTTTTGTAATTGATGCTACGGTTCATTCTACTTATTTTAACCATTCTGAGTTTGTTTCTCAAAAGTGTAAAGACGCAATTGTAGATCAGTTTAGAGAGAGAACTGGGCAGCGCCCGAGTATTGACAAAGCTTTTCCGGATTTAAGAATCAATGTTCATATTGATAAAGATCAGGTTTCAGTAGCTTTGGATACTTCAGGAAATTCACTTCATCAGCGTGGCTACAGAACAGCTACTAATATTGCGCCTATTAATGAAGTTTTGGCTGCAGGAATTCTTTTGTTGTCAGGATGGGATGGGCAAACTCATTTTTTAGATCCAATGTGCGGTTCTGGAACCTTTTTGGCTGAAGCCGCTATGATTGCCTGCAATATTCCGGCTAACATCAACAGAAAAGAATTTGCTTTTGAAAAATGGAAAGACTGGGACAATGATTTATTTGATAAAATTGTCGATAGTCTGATGAAAAAAACAAGAGAGTTTCATTACACAATTAAAGGTTTTGATAAAGCACCAAGTGCAGTGAACAAGGCCAAAGACAATATTAGAAATGCAAATCTTGAAGATTATGTAACGATTTCTGAAGACAACTTTTTTGATACTGAAAAAGCAGTTGATGGAAAACTGCATATTGTATTCAATCCGCCTTATGATGAGCGTCTGGATATTCAAATGGAAAGATTTTATGCTAATATCGGCGATACTTTAAAGAAAAATTATCCGGGTACAAATGCCTGGTTTATTACAGCAAATCTTGAAGCCTTGAAATTTGTTGGACTAAAACCTTCCAGGAAAATCAAGCTCTTTAATGGAAGTCTCGAAGCCCGTCTGGTTAAATACGAAATGTACGAAGGAAGTAAAAGAACAAAGTTTCAGGTTAACGAATAGTAACAAAGAGACAAAGGTTCAACGATGTACAGGTAAAAAACTTTGTAACTTTGAGACTTTGTAACTCTGAACCTTAAAAAGAAAAAAATGACAAAATTACAAGTAAGAGCTTTTTTGTATCAATTAGGATGCTTCGCAATTTTATTTATTCTTGGAAGATTTATAATTTCAGAATACACAGCATTAACCGGAATATGGATTCCGATGACTGCTTTTATTGTTGCTACTTTGATAGCTCCTCAGTTTAAAGCATTAAAGACAAAAGATGGTGAAAAGCTTTTCATGAAATGGATTTTCATAAAAGGAATTAGAGAAATTGGATAGATAATTATCGAATTCTAAATAAATTAAGCCATTGATTCTGAATATTATTTGATTCAGAATCAATGGCTTTTTTAAAAAATGGCATAAAAAATTATTTCTTAGGCACTTTTTTTTCTGCTCCCGGAATTGTTACTTGCTTTTTATAAAGAGGAATAAAATAGGAAACGGTATAATTAAATCCAACTCCGAAACTTCCATCATAAGTTCTGTTAAATCCAGGAATATAAAGGTTTTCAAAATCCTCAGGTTCTTTGTTGGCTAAGAGCAATTTTAACTGGACCCCGAATCCCACAAAAACGTTATTAAAAACCTTAGCTTTCATTCCAACAGCAACTTCGGCCCATGCAGCTGTTAAACCAGTATATTTTTTAGCATCAGTAATCACTGGTGTTTCTCCCCAATATTTATCAGGACTATAAATTTTGTAGCTGTTGAGCTCCTGGCTAAATGTACTAAAACCACCTCGTAAACCTACTGATATAAGATTTTCCATATCCAGCCAGTTATTATACAAGTTGTAGTCAAAACCTCCTTTTATGTAAGTTCCTGTTGCTGTTGAATTTAATCGGTCATCATCAGTGGTTTTATCTTCTATACCGAGTTCGGCGGCTATGTAATATTTTTTAGTAAGGCGAAAATCACCCACAAACTCGACTCCTTTATAGTCTTTGTCGTAAAAACCTCTGGTAAGTTTATACAAATCAACACCAACACGTAAACCGTAGCGGTCTTTTTTTACAGGAACACTGTCTGTTGTGGTTTTAGCAGCAACCTGAACTTTATTAGGCTTTGGTTTTGTCCCGCTTATTTCTTTTTTAATCGTATCATTAGCTATTTCCTGAGCCTGACCAGGAAATACTACTGTAAAGAATAAGCAAATACTAAAAAAATATTTTGACATGTGTTTCATTTTCTAATTCGACATTAGGATTAAATAAACTAATGTTACTTATCCAGTAGTTACTTGCATCTTCATTTCCTGCACGCTGAATTGAAGTTAAAGTGTATATGGTTTTAAAACCGCAGGCTCTTGAGACATATACATTTTTTCGTGAATAGTTAAATGTCAGCATGTCTGTATTGCTTAAGCCAGGATTTGCGGTGCTGAAATTAGATATAAAACTATAAGTGACAGCATCTTTTGTAGGGTCTAATGGAATTAAAACCTGATTCGCACTAGTGGTGTATTTTATATCATCAGTTGTAGCGGTTTCGTTAAAAACAATTCCATTTTCTACATTTTCTCCCTGTACTTTCAGGCGGGTTACATTTTTTACAACTGCTGGTCGGTCGGCATAGAAAAAAGAAATCAACATTCTTGGTGTTGTGGGGGTATTTGCATCGCAAATATCATCTTTTTCACAACTGGATAATCCAAATGTTAAGACCAATAAAAAATACAGTATTTTTTTCATTTATAATTGTGTTATCGAAGTTCTAAAAGTACAACATTTTCGACATGATGTGTCTGCGGAAACATGTCTACCGGACGAACGCGTGTTACTTTGTATTTTTCATCCATTAAAGCCAGATCCCTTGCCTGAGTGGCTGAGTTACAGCTTACATAAACTACTTTCTTAGGAGCAATCTTTAAAATTTGTTCAATCACATCCTTGTGCATTCCGTCTCTAGGCGGATCGGTAATGATAACATCCGGCTTGCCATGCTGGGTGATAAAGACTTCATTAAATACAACTTTCATGTCTCCAACAAAAAACTCACAATTCGTAATATTATTGCGCTCAGCATTTGCCTTAGCATCTAAAATTGCTTCAGGAACACTTTCTACACCAATTACTTTTTTTGCTTTTCTGGATACAAATTGTGCAATAGTCCCAGTTCCGGTATACAAATCATAAACAGTTTCGTTACCTGAAAGTCCTGCAAAATCCCTGGTTATTTTGTACAGTTCGTACGCCTGATCTGAATTGGTCTGGTAAAATGATTTAGCATTAATACTAAACTTTAATCCTTCCATTTCTTCCAGAATATAATCTCTTCCTTTGTGAAGCTTTATGTCCTGATCGTAAATAGTATCATTTTGTTTTGAATTGACTACGTATTGCAAAGAAGTAATTTGTGGAAATTTTTCGTATAGGTGATCCAGAATTAATTCACGACCGGCTTCGTCATTTTCGAAAAACTGTATTAAAACCATGATTTCACCTGTCGAAGCAGTACGAATCATAAAAGTTCTTAATAAACCTGAATGTTCTCTTGGATTAAAGAATGTTAAATCATTTTCGTTTGCAAATGCCCTGATTTCGTTGCGGATTGCATTGGAAGGATCTTCCTGTAAATGACATTTTGTAATATCCAGAATTTTATCCCACATTTTCGGAATATGAAAACCTAAAGCATTTCTATTTCCTAAATCTTCAGTACTTCCTATCTCTTTTTCGGTTAGCCAGCGGCTGTTCGAAAAAGAAAATTCCATTTTGTTTCTGTAAAAAAACTGTTTCTCAGAACCTAAAATATCTTCAAATTCAGGTAAGTCAATTTTTCCTATCCTTTGGAGATGGTTTTTTACTTCATTTTGTTTATAATACAGCTGTTGGCTGTATTTCATATTTTGCCACTTACATCCACCGCAAACACCAAAATGTTCGCAAACCGGATCTACACGGTGTTCTGATAGTTCATGAAATTTAACAGCTTTTCCCTCGTAATAAGCTTTTCGTTTTTTAAAAGTCTGCACATCAACCACATCCTCCGGAACTACATTCGGTATGAAGATTACTTTTCCGTCTGGTGCTTTTGCAACTGATACGCCTTTTGCGCCTGCATCAAGAACTTGTATTTGATGAAAGACGACTTTATCTGTATTTTTTCTTCCCATAGCGCAAAAATAAGGGTTTGTAAACTTTTATAAATTTAATTTTTAAAATATTTTATCAAATTCTATAATTTGCATCTCTAAATCAGCTTTTAAAGCTAACTTTGTTGCATCAAATGCTTCGATAGCCCCAATTTAAATCTAAGTAATTGTTATTTCGTATGAAGTTGTACCATAGTCTTTCTAAAATTGGCTTTTTAAAAAAAAGTTATGCATTCAAATTCCTGTTTGTTGCTTTTATAGGTATTCACATTCCTCTAATTGGTATTTTGTTTTTTGTATTATATTTTGATGCTTCTGTTTCGCCTGCATCAGTTTTGATTTTTTCATTAATTATGACCTTGCTTGCAACGGTAATAACGTTATTGATTTTAAATCAGCTTATTAAACCAATTGCTGTAGCCTCGAAAGCATTAGATGACTACAGGAATGAACGAAAAATATCTGTTTTGCCAACTGCATATAATGATGAGGCAGGTTTGTTAATGAGTAATATTCAGGAATCTATTTTTGAAGCTGAGACTTTTATTAATGAAAAGCAGGATTTAATCTATATGCTTTCTCACGATTTAAAAAACTTTGCCGGAAATCCACAAGGTCTGGCAAAACTTATTATAGATGAAAAGCCATCCGATTCGATTAAGGATTTAGCTAATTTAATATGTGAATCAACAAATTTGCAATTTCGATACATTGAAAATTTTATTAAATTATTGAAAGAGCAGGATCAGGTTGTAAAAACCAATCACGAAACAAGAATAATTTTCTTTTCAAACATATTGCCTTTTATTAATGAACAGATTGAGCAGCGCCTTATTGATAAAAATATTACACTTAATGTAAGTATAGAAACAGAAGAGGCACGTCTTAAAATCGATGAGGGATTGTTGATTCAGGTGCTGGTAAATCTTATTACGAATGCAGTTAAGTTTTCTTATTTTGAGAGCACAATAAACCTTAGAATATTTACTGAAAGTAATGATTTGATTATAAAAGTCTCGGATAATGGAATTGGTTTTAATGAGCACCAGATTGGAGAACTGTTTAAGAAATTTACCAAAATGAGCCGACTAGGAACAGCTAATGAATCTTCAACCGGAATTGGTTTGTATCTGTGTAAAAAAATTATCGAAAGAAGTAATGGTAAATTAACTGCTTCAAGTGAAGGAAAGAATAAAGGTGCCGAGTTTAAAATTATATTTGAAAACGCCTAAATTATTTTCTTTTAATTAATTCATAATTGATAATTGTGAAACAATAGAAACACAAGTCAGCTGAAATTTTCCCAAAAATAATTCCGAAGAAATAGTTTCCGAAAAGTATTGGCATCCAGTACATACAAAAAGGACGAATTATCAAAAAATCCAAAAACGCAGGGTATCCAAATTCCAAAATAAGATTTTTCAAAAGCCTGAAAATTTCATGAGAAGAAGTCTTTTGGTTTAAAAGGCTGTTTTGTTTGTGTAGTTTTTTATAAGAAGAAAATAAAATTACACTATAAAAAGCCAGATATTCGGCAAATGTAATCAAATAAGCCGTTGTTAATCCGCTATAGATTTTGCTGAAAAGCGAAGTAGTTAGGGCGGCACTTGTACTGGCT
This sequence comes from Flavobacterium flavigenum, assembly GCF_027111255.2. Classification (NCBI taxonomy): domain Bacteria; kingdom Pseudomonadati; phylum Bacteroidota; class Flavobacteriia; order Flavobacteriales; family Flavobacteriaceae; genus Flavobacterium; species Flavobacterium flavigenum. The sequence goes on from NZ_CP114285.2 coordinate 4,710,804, forward strand.
AATTCAGCATACTTATACCGGTCAAACCATTCTTTAAAATTTGATTTCGTAATCATTTTAATTTTCGGATGTAAAAATCGAAGGTAGGAAAACTAAATTTGAACTTTTACTTTAATCTTGAAATATTAAAATGTGTTTTTTGCTGCTGAAGGAGTTTGATAACTTAATTTAGGTTTTCCATCCAGACATTCTACTCCGGTAGGTCTTATCGTAATGCCGCAATCAGATATAATTCCCCATTTTTTATTATAATTGCTTTGAGCTTCAGTGTATTCTTTTATTTTTGCTAAAAACGCATCAATATCAATTTTTTTAGAATATAAAATATAGCCAGCATCGCCGCCGCAAGCTTTAGAGCCAATTGGGGCAAAATCCCATTCTTGAGAATTTGTACAAGGCTGAGAGTTGGATAAAGAGAGAGAAACAATCTCATTATACATTGCTTCTAATTTTTGGGTATCTTCTTTTTGGATTTCTTCTTCACTACTGCAGGAAGCAGTTACAAAGCAAACAATAAATATAATAAAGCTTAATTTTTTCATGGTTAAGGGTTTTAGATTAGTTTATTGATAAGATGCTCCGATTATAAAAGGGTTGCGCATTCAAAAAAAAAGTTTCTAAGATTCTGCTTTCAAAATCTTAGAAACTTGTGTATTATGATGTCGTCAACGTTTTTTTAAAAGAATTACCACAACTGATGTACAGAAGGTTTTATATATTCTTCATAAATTTTATTCATTGCCTCAATTTTTTCCGGAGATAATTTGGGTAAATCATAAACTGATAAATTAGAAAGTACATGACTTTCTTTAGAAGCTCCCGGAATAATACAGCTTATGTCTTCAAAACTCAAAATCCACTGCAAAGCATAAGGAGCCAGATTTGTAGCTTCAGGAAATAATGCTTTTAATTCTTCAACAGCTTTTAGCCCTAATTCATAATCAATGCCGGAAAAAGTTTCTCCTTTGTCAAAAGCATCACCGTTTCTGTTAAAATTTCTGTGGTCTTGCGGTTCGAAAGTCGTTTTGGTATCAAATTTACCGGTTAAAAGTCCACTTGCCAAAGGAACCCTTGCAATGATCCCGATGTCTTTTTTTCTTGCTTCAGAAAAGAATAGCTGTGATGGCCGCTGACGAAATAAATTAAAAATAATCTGAACCGTAGTAACATTCGAATATTCGATTGCTTTCAAGGCTTCTTCTACTTTTTCAACGCTAACGCCAAGATTTAAAATTTTTCCCTGCTCTTTAAGACGATCAAACAGTTCAAATATTTCGGGACGATAAAAAACCTCAGTAGGAGGGCAGTGTAACTGAATTAAATCTATTGTTTCTAATCCTAGTCTTTGTAAGCTGTCTTCAACGTATTTTTGAAGCACTTTTGGCTGATATCCCTCGCTTACATGCGGATTAATATGACGCCCGCATTTTGTAGCCACATAAATACGCTCAGATCTCGAACGTATAACCCTTCCAACAGCAGTTTCACTTAAACCATTTTCATAAACATCTGCTGTATCAATAAAGTTAACGCCATTATCAATTGCTGTATTTAAAAGTTCGTCTGCAGTTTTGTTGTCAAAAGCTGATCCCCATTTTCCTCCAACCTGCCAGGTGCCAAGTGAGATTTCGGATATATTAAAATTGGTTTTACCTAATTTGCGATAGTTCATTTTGTGTATTTTAAGGTTCTAAGTTGCCAGGATGCTGAAGTGCTAAGATTTATAAGCTCAATAAAAAAACCTTAGATTCTTAGTCGCTCAGAACCTTAGAGACTTTGTTTTTAATCAAATAAATCAGAAGATAAATAGCGGTCTCCGCGATCACATATAATGGCTACTATAACACCTGATTCTAATTGTTCTGCAATTTTAAGGGCTACTGCTACAGATCCGCCACTGCTCATTCCGGCAAAAACACCTTCTTCAAGTGCTAATCTTTTTGTCATTTTTCTTGCTTCTTCTTCGCTTACATCCACAACAGTATCTACTTTCGAAGCGTCAAAAATCTTTGGCAAATACTCCTGTGGCCATTTACGGATTCCCGGAATTTGTGATCCGTCGCTCGGCTGGGCACCAATAATCTGTATATTTGGATTTTTTTCTTTCAGATAAGATGAAGTCCCAATGATAGTTCCTGTTGTTCCCATAGCCGATACAAAATGGGTTACACTTCCTTCAGTATCCTCCCATATTTCAGGACCGGTAGTTTTATAATGTGCTTTCCAGTTATCGTCATTTGCAAACTGATTTAGCATTACATAACCGCCCTCTGCTACTTTTTTGTCGGCATAGTCACGGGAACCGATTATTCCTTCACTTGCTGGTGTTAAAATAACGGTTGCACCATAAGCGCGCATGGTTTGGGTTCTTTCTTTTGTAGAATCTTCAGGCAGCACTAATTCTATTTCAACCTGAAATAACTGAGCAATCATTGCCAGTGCAATTCCTGTATTTCCGCTTGTTGCTTCAATTAATTTATCTCCTTTTTTGATATCACCTCTTTCCAAAGCTGATGCAATCATGTTGTATGCAGCTCTGTCTTTTACGCTTCCGCCAGGATTGTTTCCCTCGAGTTTTAATAGAAGTTTTACGTTTTTATTTTTGACCAGATTAACAGTTTCCATCAATGGGGTATTGCCAATCAGGTTGATCAATTTCTGTGGTTTCATTCTATTTTTTTTCTTTTATTTTAACTTCGGTTGTAGTCGTATTCAGGACTATAGAATCTGCCGGGATAGATTTGGTAACCCAGGCGTTTCCTCCCACAATACTATTTCTGCCAATAACGGTTTCGCCGCCTAAAATGGTAGCATTAGCATAAATACAAACATTTTTCTCGACAGTTGGATGACGTTTAGCATTTTTCATGTCCTTGCTTACACTTAATGCACCTAAAGTAACACCTTGATAAATTTTTACGTATTTTTCGATTACGGTTGTTTCTCCAATAACAATTCCGGTAGCGTGATCTATAAAAAACGGTGAAGCAATATTGGCTCCTGCATGTATGTCAGTTCCGGTTATGCGGTGAGCGTATTCGCTCATCAGTCTTGAGAATAATAATAAATCGAGTTTGTACAATTCATGGCTTAACCTGTAAATAGCAATCGCATAAAATCCCGGATAGCCTAAGTAAACTTCGTCGATACTATTTGAGGCAGGATCATTTTCCAGGATATATTCAGCATCCTGATTCAGTTTTTCTAAAACATTTGGTAGTTTTTCCAGAAAAAGATCCCACATCGAGCCGCATAATTTTTCGGGCTTTTTACAGGCTAAAACAGCGATTTCTTTGAAGCGAAATTCAAGTTCGTCAATACTTTCATCTAAAGCTGCATTTGAATCAAACAGGGTATAAAAAAGCTTTTCAGTAAACGCTTCGGTTTTAGTTTTAATGCCGTAATTTATGTTTGAATGGCTTTTTAAAGCTTTGATATTTTGTATGATAAGATCTTTTGACACAATTGTAAAATTGAATGGATAATTTTGAAACGTTAAAAGTAAGGTGTTTTTTGTAAATAAAGGCACGAATTCCCTAAAGAAATTTTCTATTGATGATTCTATTTGTGATAAATAAAAGAAATTTTGAAGGTAGAAATTTATAAGATTGTTAAGAAGTTAAATGCGTAAATTAGCCAGTAAAACATAGTAAAATGAAAAATGATTCAACTTTTAAAAGTGCTATTTCTAATCTTTCATTCCCTGTCTCAGAGAAAGTTTCAGGTAAATCGATACATGATCCTGTCTTAGGTCTTATTCTTAAAGATCATCCTTCGTTTTGCGATAGTGATTTTATCTCCTTTCAGGAATTAAACAAGTATAGGCAGAAATATATTACAGATTATATATCAAATGAAATCGGTGCACTTTCAGATCTTGAGAAAAGTGTTGTTGCCTCTTTGAACGAAGATAAATCAATTGTGAGCATTGTGGAAGATGAAGATGAAACGCGAAGTTTTGGTCAAAAAATAGCTGATAAGGTAGCAGACTTTGGCGGAAGCTGGACATTTATTATTTCGTTTGTTGTTTTTATAATTCTTTGGATAGGATCGAATGTTTTTGTTTTAATGAATAAAGGTTTTGATCCGTATCCTTTTATTTTACTGAATCTTATTTTGTCATGTATTGCAGCTTTGCAGGCGCCTGTCATTATGATGAGCCAGAATCGGCAGGAAGAAAAAGACCGTACCCGTGCCAAAAAAGATTATATGATTAACCTTAAATCAGAGCTTGAAATTAGAATGATTCATGATAAGATCGATCATTTAATAATGCATCAGCAACAGGAATTAATAGAAATTCAGAAAGTTCAAATTGAGATGATGGATGATATTTTGAATCAAATTAAAAAATGATTGCAAAAATTAAAGATAAAAATGTTTGTAGTAATATCCTGCAATCATAAACACGCCATTTATAATTCCGGAAATCCAAAGTAGCTTGTTGTAATTTTTGGCTTTGTTTAAAAATTGTAAAGCTACAAAACTTAAAAAAATAAGGGTTGTGTAGATTGCCGGATACATATTAAATGCAGCTAGAAAGTTACCCCGAAAAAGTAAGAATAGGGCACGCTGAAATCCACAGCCCAAACATTCAATTCCGAACAGGGTTTTGCTAAAACAAGGCAGCATATATTTTTCTAAATCCAAAGTTTTATTTTTTACAATTTTACAAAAATAACGATAAGATTTAAATAGGATAGAGGTACTATTTTAAAGTTTCTTATTTTTGAAGTCTTATATTAAAAATATGAAAACTTTTAAAATTTTAATAATGGTTTTTACTATTTCCGTGGCATTGTACGAGCAGGTTTCTGAAGATAAAAATATCTATGTAACAGTAATTGCAATTGTTGTTTTTATGTTTGGAATGATGCAGCTAAGCGCAAAAACACCAAGTAAGAATCAAGAAAAAGAAGAAGAGGATGCTGAATAAAGGAGATAAGGTTTCTGTTTTGGACGAAGCCATTAACGGAAAGGTAGTTTCTGTTAAAAATAATGAAGTTTTGATTGAAACAGAAGATGGATTTATGATGACTTTTTTTGTCAATGAGTTGATTAAAATTCAGGACTCCAGTAACTTAATGAACTCAATTAAAAGAATTGATTTGGATTCTGTTACAAAAGAAAAAGAAGAGCCAAAACCACGAAGTTTTGTGAAAGAAAAGAAAGACAAACGTGAGATTTCGGCTCCGGAATTTGACTTGCATATAGAAAAATTAGTACCAAATAAACGCGGGATGTCTAATTATGATATACTTACTTTGCAAACCGAAACAGCAAGAAGGCATATTGAATTTGCAATTAAAAACCGTATTCCCAAGATTGTTTTTATCCACGGCGTTGGTGAAGGAATACTGAAAGCCGAACTTGATTTTTTGTTAGGACGGTATGATGGAGTAGATTTTCAGGATGCTAATTATCAAAAATATGGTCTTGGTGCAACTGAGGTTTATTTTAGACAAAACAATAAATAGTTTTTTCGAGTACTAAAACAGCTTGCTAAGTGCATAAAAAAACATCCTTTTAATTCTAATTGTCTTTCGGAATTAGTTTAGAAAAGGATGTTTTTTGTAAGAATTAAATAAGAAAAAATATTCTTTGATTTGATTTCAAATAACCTTTATTGTGTGGTAATTTCGCCGAAAAGAAAAGTTTTCGGCAGTTTGAATTTTAAACCGCTACTGTTGCTTAGCTCTACGTCTTTTATTGTGACAACATGTATGTATTGTGCGCCATTTTTTGTGGTTACCACTTCTATAGTACCAGTAGGTAGAGCAGTCCATGTTTCATTTATTTCTGGTGTTGCAGGTCTTGGAGTTTCACAAAAATAGCCAGCAGGAATATTGGTAGTATTATAAGTGTTAAAAACAATTTTGTTTTGAGTCGCTGTTATGGTACTTCTTCTAGGTTCTAAAGTTTCGGAATTTTGGATTAATGAATCATCTAAAGCATCAATAATCATAGACCTATCAGCATTATAATTATATATTTTTGTTGGATTACACATTACGGCTTTAGCATTGAGGGTTACAGTAGGGGAGGTATAAGTTGTTGTCTTCAGACTGCCAAAAGGAAAAGACTTTGGATCAACTTGTACTCCTCCTACTATCTCGTAGCTAATATTGCTCATGTATATTACATGATTGAAACCCTTAATTGATGTACTTCCGTCAGGCTCTGGTTCAGATGTATCTGGAGTTGTTGTAATGGTAATTGTTCCACTTTTAGCTTTAGAATCACGTATGATGTTTGGTGAAGAGGGTCGTATGGCATCACAAATATTAGCACGACTAATTACGCCGTCAAAAGTTCTGTAAACAAGCTGGGTAAGTCCTTCGTCAGTGATATTAATTGTTTTTTCTCCTACTACGTCATCAAGGGTATTTTCCTCCAATTGTAATATCAAGGCTTCTTGTGGTTTTAACTTATAGATCAGTTCATTAGTTTTTATATCACAGCTTTCAGGATTTAATCCTTCAAAATCTATTATTTCAGGTGTTAAATCTCCGTCATCGCAACCGTTAAGCATAATAGCGAAAAGTAACAGGCAGGCATATTTTTTCATCTTAATTTTTATTTGGTTCAAAAATAGTGAAAAATTTCGCAAATGATATTTAAGAATTGACAATTGATATTTCATAACTTTGCAGCAATGAAAAAAGTATACCTTGATAACGCTTCTACTACTGCCATACGACCTGAAGTTATTCAGGAAATGACAAAAATTATGATGGATGATTTTGGAAATCCATCATCTACTCACAGTTTTGGTAGAAATGCAAAAACGATTGTTGAACTTTCCAGAAAAAATATAGCCAAATATCTTAATTGTTCGGCTCAGGAAATAATTTTTACGTCAGGCGGCACAGAGGGAAATAACTGGATACTTCGCTCTGCTGTAGAAGATTTAAAAGTACAGCGAATTGTCACGTCTAAAATTGAGCATCACGCAGTTTTATATACAGTTTTGGCTTTACAGTCAGATTATGACATTCAGGTCGATTATGTTAACATAAATTCTGATGGCAGCATCGATTTAACGCATTTGTCTAACTTATTATCACAAGAAAAAAAGACAATTGTAAGTTTAATGCATGTAAATAATGAAACAGGGGCTATTTTAGATATTGACCGAGTGAGTGTTATCTGTAAGCAGTATAATGCGCTTTTTCATTCTGATACGGTACAATCTGTTGGTAAAACCGAAATTGATTTACAAAAAAGCACTGTTGATTTTATTGTGGCCAGTGCTCATAAATTTCATGGGCCAAAAGGAGTTGGCTTTGCTTTTGTGCGAAAAAATTCAGGACTGCAGCCTTTACTTTTTGGCGGTGAACAGGAAAAAGGATTGCGTGCAGGAACCGAAGCTGTACACCAGATTGCAGGAATGGCAAAAGCTTTGGCTATTTCATATGAAAACCTTGAAACCGACAGGCAGTATATGTTGGATTTAAAAATGTATTTGATAAATCAGCTTCAAAATTATTTCCCGAATTTTAGAATCGTAGGTAAAAAAGAAGATTTTTATAATATTATCAATATTATTTTGCCTTTTTCTGAAGATAAAACTTCTATGTTATTGTTTAGTCTGGATATGAAAGGAATTGCAGTTTCAAGAGGAAGCGCATGTCAGTCCGGAAGTATAAAGCCTTCACATGTTTTAAAAGAAATACTTTCGGAGACCGATTTGAAATTACCTAATCTCCGAATTTCTTTCAGTCATTATAATACAAAAGAAGATATTGACTTGCTGATTGAGAGCCTCAAAACAATATAGTTGTCAATTACTTGCGTATTATTTTTACCTGAGAATCATTTGTTATTTTAATGATTGTTGAAGGTTTTCCGCCAACTTTATCACGATACAAATCCACGACATAATCAACTCCTTTTACAATTTCAGGATTAATATCTTTGAAAGTTAATGGTGTTGGTTGTCCTGAAATATTAGCAGATGTAGAAACTAATGGTTTCTTCATTCTCTCTAATAATTTAAAACAAAAAGGTTCTTTTACAAGTCGTATTGCTAAAGACTTATCTGAAGCGATAATATTAGAAGCTACATTTCGCGGTTCGTCTAAAATTAAAGTGGTTGGTTTTTCAGATAAATCAAGGATCTGCCAGGCTACTTCGGGAATGTTTTTAAAAACATTGTACATCATTTTTTCGCCATTCATTAATACAATCATGCTTTGCGTTTCTGCACGTTGTTTAAGTTTGTATATTTTAGCAACAGCTTCGGGATTTGTGGCATCGCAGCCAATTCCCCAAACGGTGTCGGTTGGATAAAGAATGATACCGCCCTCTTTTATTATTTCAAAAGCTTTATGTACTTCTTCGTTCAGATTTTCCATTTTATAAATACAAGTAACAAATTTATAGAAGCAAAGTAACGAAAAATATTTCTGGAAATCTCCATAAATTGGAAAGCTTGTTCATATAAGAATCATTACTAATGCAATTGATTTTGATTAAGAATCAGGAAATTTAGAAGTTGAAAATCATTCGGTTTTAGAGGTGATTAGGTACTACTTTTCTGGTTTTAAAACTATTTTAATTTTATCTTTGCAAAAAAATATTGGCCTTAAAAATTAAATTAGGTTAGCCTTCAATTCAAAATAATTAAATGAAAAATTTTAAACGCTTTTTAAAGTATTTAATACCCCACAAGAAGAATTTAATAATCAGTATCATCTTTAATGTTTTATATGCACTTTTTTCTGCTATTTCGATGCTTTCGCTTTTCCCATTAATGAAGGTATTGTTTTCAGATGGTGAAAAAATACATGTAAGACCTGTATATGAAGGGTTTAAAAGTATTGATAAAAGATATTTGGAAGACTCTTTAAATTATTTCATAACACACAATACTGAAGTAAACGGAGCTTTGGATACGTTGATATGGATGGTAATATTTGTTTTGACTACTTTTTTGTTGAAAAACCTTTTCAATTTCATTTCCATTGTATACATGACCTATTTGAATAATGGAATTTTGAAAGATTTGCGAAATGATGTTTATCAGAAAGTAATTAGTTTACCTGTTTCTTTTTTTTCAAATGAAAGAAAGGGTGATTTAATTTCAAGAATGACCTCAGATATCAATACAATAAAAAGTGCTTTTTTAAGTATTTTGATGATGGTTAGTGAACCATTGACTATTGTATTCACTCTGATATCGATGGTTTTTATAAGTTGGAAATTAACCATATTCGTTTTTCTTTTTCTTCCTCTTTCAGGGATTTTAATATCCAGAATGAGCAAATCTATTAAAAGTCAGTCGGGTGATATTTTCTCTCTGGAGGGACATCTTTTATCAGATATTGAAGAAACTCTAGGCGGTATAAAAGTGATTAAAAATTTCACATCTGAGAATTTTTTCATACGACGTTATTTGAATTCAACAGAATTTATTAATAATCTAAACAATAAAATAGGCGTTAGGATGAGCCTGGCAGGACCTATGAGTGAGTTTTTAGGGATTTTTGTAATTTCTATTCTATTGGTTTACGGAGGGTCTTTAGTGTTGATTGACGGATCTATGAGTGGTAGTGCTTTTATCGCATATATGGGTCTGGCTTATCAAATATTGACACCAGCTAAGGCTATAACCAAAGCCAATCAGGCTTTAATGGGAGGAAATGCAGCTTATGAAAGGGTTGCTTTTATTTTAGACGCAACCAATCCGCTAAAAGACAATCTTGATGCTATAGAGATTACCGAATTTAAGCATGAAATTAAATTTACGAATGTTTGGTTTAAATACGATTCGGAATATGTTTTAAAAGATTTTAATCTGACAGTGCCAAAAGGAAAAAGAGTGGCGCTGGTAGGGGAATCCGGAAGTGGAAAATCAACATTGGCAAACTTAGTGACAAGGTTGTATGATGTCTCAGAAGGAAGTATCACTTTTGATGGTATAAACATTAAAGATGTTACTGCAGATTCTTTAAGAAAACAAATGGGAATTGTTGCTCAGGATTCTATTTTATTTAATGATACTATTGCTAATAATATTTCGTTAAGTATAGATAATCCTGATATAGAGGCTGTTAAAAATGCTGCAAAAGTGGCAAATGCCCATAATTTTATTTCAGAATTTCCTGAGCAGTATAATAGCCCTGTCGGTGATGGAGGCGGAATGCTGTCAGGAGGTCAGCGACAGCGTGTAGCTATTGCCAGGGCGGTGATGAAAAATCCACCTATTATGATTCTGGATGAAGCCACATCGGCATTAGATACTGAATCAGAACAATTAGTTCAGATTGGCTTAGAGAATATGATGGAAAACAGAACATCAATTGTAATTGCACACCGTTTATCTACCATTCAAAATGCTGATTTAATTGTTGTAATGAGTAAAGGCAGGATTGTAGAGCAAGGTACTCATGAGCAACTGCTCAATATGAATGGAGTGTATGCCAATTTAGTGAGCTTGCAGTCTTTAGAGGTGAATTAAAGCTATTAAATACAGTTCCTATTTAACTGAAATGCTATTTTAAGGTATCTCTAGAAATAATTCTGGATTTTCATAATGCTAAAAGCAAGCAGTTTACAGATTTTAAATTCGAAAAAAGTGAGTTTTTAGAGGGTTCTCCTAAATTTATCTTTGGTATAATTATCCGGATTTTTACTTTGACTCACAAAAACAAAATTAATATTTGCATACTACATCTATTCTTGAGGAAACTGTTTGACTTTTTCTTGTAAAAATGAATCCTTAAAAAATTTGATTTTATAGTTTGTAAAAGGTTCTTTTTTTTAAATAGAAGAGATTTTTAAGCTCGCTAGTAGATTTTGTATCTAAATATCTGTTAATGCAAATGGCTATTTTACATCTTCTGCTATAAGACCCATACCTTAAGGATTGTGAATACTAAAAATAATCTTGTTGTATTTCAATTCGTTTTAAAATTTTAATAAATTATTTTTAATTTTAAACCTATTTTTTCTTAAAAATATTAATTTTTTTAATCCGTAAACTGTCCGAAATTGTTTTGGAAAATTCAAAACTTAAGTGATTACTATCGTAGGACATTGGGGCATTTTGAGCCGTAAATAGTACACAATCCTTGAGATTATTCCCATTAGACAGTAATTCTTTTTTGCTAATAAATTGGTAGAGGCCTTTTGATTTAATTTTCAATTCGTTATCATAAAGTCCAAAACTTTCGATGTCTTTATTTGTTATGGTTTCTCCTGAACCTGTGATTTCTGGCATATCTCGTTTCAAAACTATATAATTTCCAAAAACGATAATTTTAGCTTTTGTTTTCTTTTTTATTTCTTTTACAAAAGCTACTAAATTTTCGGGTTTATACCAGCCAAACATTACGTTGATTACAATGTATTCATACTTTGATAAAAAATTATTTCTATAAATTTTATCCATCATAACATAGCATTTGTCTTTCATTTCGGGGGGATGATTGTTAATTAATTTTAAATCATCCGAAACCATTGGTGGACAACCTCCTTCTGAAAGCATTCGGTAATCGTAATTAGGATAGGCTAATTTCAAAAAATTAAGTGCATCTGGAGCATGACTATCTCCAAGTATTAACACTTGTTCTGTGTGTTTTGTATTTTTTAAATTTAAGTCATTTATGGTATCGCTTAAAAGTTGAAACCTTAAATTTTTGCCTTCCTCAATCTGTTTTAAGCCATATGTTTTAGTAGTGGTATTCTTAAAAAAGAATGATTCAAAATGAAGCAAACAATAATTTGTTACTAAAATTAAGACCATTGTTGTAAAAATAAGAATAATTATTTTGGATTCTTTTCTTTTAGTTACTCTAAAAGGAGTTTCAATACATTTATAGATGATAAATCCAACCACGATAGCACTAAAAAAAAGTATAATTTGGTCTTTCGGATTTAAATTCGGACCGTATAGATGTTTATAAAAAACGACAAAGGGCCAATGAATCAAGTATAAAGAATAGGATATTCTGCCCAACCATCTTATTAATTGATTATTATAAATTCGACTAACATATTTTGTTTGACCTGTATTGTGAATTAAAATAGCTGAAAATAAGCAAGGCAATAAAGCATTTATTCCAGGAAACAGGACTTTATTATCATAAAAAGAAGCTAGAAAAATTAGACCTGTAATTCCTATTAGCGATAGCGATTCTTTTGCATACGATTTAAATTCAAATTTATTAGTCCAAAAAAGCAATGTGCCTATTAGAAATTCAAAAACTCGGAATGGAGTAAGAAAAAAAGCAGCCGAACTATTTATTGTTAAATAATATTCAGAAAAAAAAAAGCTAATTACTGCAAATGAAGATAAAACTAAAACTCTATGAACCGTTTTTTTTATTTTTAAAGTAAAAAACAATAAAAAAGGCCAAATAAGATAAAACTGTTCTTCAACAGATAAAGACCAAGTATGTAATAAAGGTTTAATATATGAACTACTATCAAAATAACCCGATTCTAAAAAAAAATAGACATTGGAGAAGGATAGAACTGTGGCGGTTGATGATTTTAATGTTTTCTCGAATAAAAAAAGAGGATAAACGAAATAAGCCATTAATAATGTGAGTATCACTACGAATAGCATAGATGGCATCAATCTTTTTATTCGCCTAAAATAAAACTCTTTAAAAGAAAAATCTTTTTGATCTATTTTAGGTATTAAAATAGAACTTATGAGATAGCCACTAATTACAAAGAAAACATCTACACCGATGAATCCTCCTTTTAATACAGTTATATCGAGATGAAAAAGCAAAACCAATAGAACCGCAATACCTCGCAATCCATCAATATGTGGGAAGTAATTTCTTTTATGCATGGGGTCAAAATAGAAATAATTAATTAAAATGCTCTAAAATCGTATGATTTAGTTTTTCAACCGAAAAAGGATGTAGACTTTTTTCTGAATTTGTAGAAAGTTTTTTCCAGACTAATTCATCACAGTATAATTTAATTATTTTTTCTGCAAATTCATTAGCTTCATTTGCAATTAAGGCATTTTCATTGTCAATTAAAAACATCCCTTCAGCACCTATTTCGGTAGTAACTACTGGAAGATGGTATTCAAGCGCCTGACCTATTTTACCTTTAACACCTGCACCTATCTGTAGTGGAGCAACCATTAATTTAACTGAATTAAAAATTGCATCAACATTTGATACATAACCATGAAAAACAAATCGATCGTCTTTTATATTTTTTACTAATTCATTAATATTGCCGACTACATTAACCTTTATTTCTGGCAATGTTTCCCAAACGATTGGCATTATTGAGTTATATAAAAATTCAATTGCATTTACATTTGGATGGTGGGTTGAGCCAATAAATAAAATGTCTTTTCTTTCAGAAAAATGTTTTATTGAATCGATATTTATTTTACTATAATGTATGTTTGAAATTTCGATAAGCTTTTCTTCATTAGAAAATAATTTCATGTATTCTTTTTCTGTCTCAGAAATAGGGATTATGTAATCTGCATTTTTCACAAATTCTGTTTCAATTTCTTTGTATTTTTTGTAGTTTAATTCGTGTGATTTGTCTTTATCAATTATTAATGCTTTTTGATATCTTAAATGGTGGATATCAACCATATCATAAATAAGTTTAGCGTTGTTGAAAACATTTTTGAATTTAAAAAAACATTCTTTAAAAGTGTCAGGACCATAGAACCAAATTAGACTTACATTTTTATTTGTTTTATTTAAATACTCTACGAATTTTTTTTCTTGGTATTGGTTGTAATATACATTAACTCCCATTTTTTGATAATATATTATATATGGGTCTTTAGGATTTATATTCGTGACTATCAGAGTAACATGGAATTTTAAATTGATAAAGCCCTTAATTATTTCATTTAATCTATTTGCACCAGAATCCTTATCATATTCAGGCATAAATTTAATTACAAAAGCAATCGATTTATTATTATATTTTTCAATAATTCTTTCTTCAATAGTGGTTGCTTTAATAGATTCTATTTCTTTTTTCCATTTATTTTCAAACTTCTGGCTGTTAATTTTATAAAGTAACTCTTTTTTTTGTAGTGACTTTTTATCTGATTTTTTTTTTCCATTATAAGAAATTCCGTTATAGTGAAGTACTTCAGAGAATGGTGTATAATATATGTATTTGTTTTGGTTGTATTTCAGATCAAAACAAAAGTCTGTTTCTTCAAAATAGGCTGGAACAAATATTTCATCTAAAAGATTTAATGTAATTCCATCATCTTTAAATTTTTTGAATAGTAAACTACATCCTGAGCAATAATCAACTTGGTATATATAATTTATTTCAGAATCTTTAGGGTGCTTTTTTCTAACTACTTGATGAATCTTAAAATTTTCAAGAAAAACACTTCCGGCTTCTTGTAATGTACCATTTGCATTTAATAATTTAGAACCTACTGCACCTACATCTTTATAGTTTTCGAAAACATAGAACAATTCTTCCATAAAGTTTTTTTCTACAGCTGTATCATTATTTAAGATGTAGATATATTCTCCTTTGGCTACTCTTATTCCTTTATTTATATTTTTTAAAAAGCCTAAATTCTTCTCATTTTTAATTAATTTAATTCCGGAGATGAGTGAAAAATCATAGTTTTCAGAACTATTATCGTCAACTAAAATGATTTCATATGGATATTTTTTTGTTAAATTATTATTCAGATGGATTAAACAATTCCAAGTATATTTTTCTTCATTATAAAATGGTATTATTATAGAAACAATAGGTTTTTCAGACTCGTCAAAAATTATATTTTTTCTAACAAGTTCTAATGGGATTATTTTTTTTAATTTTTGGGGTTTAAAAGTTTTTTTAAAGAAAGATTTTATTGGACGTGAAATCTGCATAGTGGTTGTTATAGAGAATATTAATGTTTAGGATTAAAATAGTAATACTTGTTGAAGAGTAAAGTTTAATTTACTTATTTTTCATTTTGGCTGATTGAATACATTTTTTCAAAGTTTAAATTTCTTTTAATACAGATTTTAATTTTTCTTTTGAAAAAGGATAAAGGCTTTCAGTAGAGTTAACAGATAATTTAGACCACATTTCTTTATCATTGTAAAGTGTAATTATCTGTTTTGAAAATTCATCTGCAGTTTCAGAAATAAAAGCATTTTTTTTGTTTTCTAAATACATTCCTTCAGCGCCTATAGAAGTCGTTACTACAGGTAAAAAGTATTCAAAAGACTGGCCTATTTTTCCTTTTACTCCTGCGCCATAACGTAAAGGAGCAACCATCAGTTTAGAGTTGATAAAATAGGACTCAATATTTTCTACAAATCCCAATAGTTTGAAATTAGGATGGGAGATAGAATGAATCTTATTTTTTACATTTCCAATTACATTTACTTTTAAGTTGGGTAATTTTAGCCAGACTTTTGGCATTATTTCATTATATAAGTAATGAATAGCATCTATATTTGGTTCATGTGAAGAACCAATAAATAAAATATCGCTTCTTTTTTCAAATGGGGCAATTTGACTTTCGTCTATTTTACAATAATGTATATTCGAAATTAACAATATCTGATTTTCTTTCAAATACTGTGACATGATTTCTTTTTCAACTTCAGATATTGCGATAACAACATCTGCTTTTTTTGCTAATTTCGTTTCTATTTTAAAATACTGATAATATTTTTTTCTTAACGAAATTCGATAAGGTTCAATTTCTATAGCTCTTTTATATCTTAAAAAATGAATGTCTACCATATCAAATATGGATTTCGATTCTGGAAAACATTCAGAAAGTCTGGAGAGATATTTACTAAAGTTTTTCGGCCCATTATACCAGATGTAGTCGATATGAGGTATGGATTTTAAAAAAAACAAATAATTTTTATACAGATAGGTTTCTAAAAATACAATAATACCCAAATCACTATAAAAACTGACATATTTGTCTCTTTCAAAAATATTTTCAACACAAATAATGCAGTTGAAACCTAAATCTTTATACAAGAGAATAATTTCCTTAAGTCGATTTGAGCCAGAATCTTCATCATATTTTGGCAGCGCATTACTCACAAAAACAATTGTTTTTTTCGCAGAGCTGTAGGTTTCAAAATTTGGTATAGAGGTTACAGACTGTCTTTTGATTTTATTTTCTCTTTCAATGTGTAATTTTATGGTTTTAAATATTCCCATGTTAAGTTTAATTTTTGTTTGGGTTTGGGTAATTTCAAAATGAAAGACTAACTAATTAAACCTTAAACAACCATTAATATTGTGGATGGATAAAGTTTTAGAAGTAGTCAATCTGAAAAGAAATAAAAATAGAAAGCTTAAATAGCCATGATGTTTTGTGTTATTATATGTTAAAGAAAATTTAATTTTGAAAAATCCTGTAAAAGCATTAGTCCAGGAAAAATCTTCTCATTTAAAAAAACAAGTAAGAATTTATATAATGAAGATGGGAGAAAAGTAAAATAGTTGCGTTAATAGGATATAAAAAAAATAAAAAGCATTCTTATTTAGTTTAAGAATTCGTTTGAAAAATTAAACTTTTTGATTGATCTTTTGAGAAAAAACAATCTTAATGTCTTTTTTTCTGATACTTATGATATATTTAAGCAGTAGTGAGATTTTAATGCATCTTTAATGCATCTTTAATGTGATTTTTTTTGGATTGTATGAAAATGAAGAAATTGAGATTATTTTTTATATTTGTGAAAAAAAGTTATTATGGTTTATGATTGTTTCATCTTTTTTAATGAATTAGATTTACTTGAAATTAGATTAAATGAATTAGATGATGTTGTTGATAAATTTGTGCTCGTAGAAGCAGATAAAACTTTTCAATTTAAACCAAAGCCTTTCATTTTTGAAGAAAATAAAGAACGTTTTTCTAAATTTCTGCATAAAATAATTCACATTAAGCTAACTGAATATCCTTTATTTATCCCAATAATTAATCCCTTTTCTCCATGGAAAGTTGAGTTTTTTCAAAGAAATTCTATAGTAAAAGGACTCGTAAATTGTAAACCGGATGATATAATTTTAATTTCAGATGTTGATGAAATTCCAAAAGCTGAAGTTATAAAGCAAAGGTTATCAAATGGTGTAAGCAAAATATATGGACTAAAAATGGACATGTTTATGTATTTTCTTAACAATAGGCTTGTTTTTGATATTGATAGCAAAATGAATAAAGAAGAATCTAAAGATGGGATATGGCATTGTACCGCTTTGCTACCACATAAACTTCTAAAGAAGAAACCTTTTAAAGTTCGTAAAACAATTATGCGTACAAAAAGAAGGGGTGAAGTTTATGAAATTATACCAAACGCAGGCTGGCATTTTACTTACATTGGAGGAGTGAAAAAAATTATACAAAAAATAGAAGCTTTTTCACATACAGAATACAATTTAGAACAATATAAAAGCGAAAAGAATATTCTCGAATTTATACAAACAGGAAAAGATTTATTTGGCAGGGATTTGGAGTTTGAAATTACAGATAATAATTACGAATTTCCTAAATTTATAAATACAGAAGATGCCCGTCATAAGTTTAAAGAATTATTTTTTACAAAATAATTTAATTTTTAAACTTATTATGTTTAAAGTTTTCTCGATTTGCTTATTTAATTTTACTCTCCTGCAATTCATTAATTCGGTTTGATCTACGTTTAAAATGAATTAAATCACTTTAATTAACTTCTATTAGATCAATACAATAAAAATGAAACATTTAGTAAAAGTTGTCATACCTATTTATAAAAATCATTTTGGGTTCCTTGAAGAGAAATCTTTGTTGCAATGTTTAAGTGTTCTCAAAGAGTATCCAATTGTTTTAGTACAGCCAGAAGGTCTGGATAATTCTTATATAACAGACAGGTTTCAGAATGTTTCTGCAGAAAGTTTTTCAAAAAAATATTTTGAAAGTATTTCAGGCTATAACGAATTGCTTTTGTCTTCATGTTTTTATGAGCGGTTTTTAGATTCAGAATTTATGCTGATTTATCAGTTGGATGCTTTTGTTTTTAAAGATAATTTAAAAGAATGGTGCGAAAAGGGGTACGATTATATTGGCGCTCCCTGGATTGCAACTCAACATACTAAAATTGTATCGAAAATCCTTGCTCTTTTTGATTCTAAAAAGAAAAAAGAACGCAAGCAGATTTTTTATAAAGTAGGTAATGGAGGATTTTCATTACGTAGGGTTAGTTCACATTATAAAATTTCAAAAGAACACCAGTCTTTCATTTCTGATTTTTTGCAAGCTGACAATAAAGCTATATATTCTATCGAAGATGTTTTTTGGTCAATAAAAGCACCAGAATTTAATGAAAATTTTAAAATCCCTCATTATACGGAAGCGCTGCATTTTGCAATAGACAGAAAACCGGAAATTGCTATGAAATTAACTAATGATGTCCTCCCATTTGGTTGTCACGGGATTAATAAACCTAAAGTTGTTGATTTTTGGAAACCAATACTGGATAATTATTAAACATAAAATTATCTCTATCTTATTTATTAAAAATTAATTTTAATTGTTTGAACTCTGAAAAATCAAATTGTTACATTTGTATGAAATAAAAAAAACATTAAATGCAGGAAGTTTATCATCAGGATTTTATTAAACAAAAAGAAGCTATAAAAAATAGTATACTAAATTTTGATAAAGATGGCAACGAATTCATAAACGGGAAACGGAATAAAATTAAGCTTTTTGTTCTTGATAAAATCACGGTAAACGTAAAGTCATTTAAAGTTCCAAATCTCATAAATCAGATTGTTTATGCTTATTTCAGACCTTCTAAAGCACGAAGATCGTATGAATTTGCAAATATTCTTTTAGAAAAAGGTATTTTAACTCCTCAGCCAATTGCTTATATTGAAAATTTCACAATATTTGGTTTAGAAAAAAGCTACTATATAAGTGAACACCTCAACTGTGATTTAACATACAGGGAACTAGTTGAAAACCCTGATTTTCCGGACCATGAAAATATTTTACGACAATTCACAAAATTTAGTTATGACTTGCATGAAAAAGGAGTTGAGTTTCTGGATCATTCTCCAGGAAACACTTTAATTGTTAAAAAGAGTGAAAGTAAATATGATTTCTATTTAGTTGACTTAAACCGAATGAAATTTCATAATCAGCTGGATTTTCATTCAAGAATGAAAAATTTATCTAAAATTACTCCAAAAAAAGAGATGGTCGCTGTTATGAGTAATGAATATGCACGACTTTCAGGATTAAATGAGCAAAAAGTATTTGCTACAATGTGGCAGTTAACACAAGAATTCCAATACCGTTTTTACCGTAAAAAAAAGATAAAAAGGGTATTGAAATTTTGGAAAAAACGATAAATTTAATTATTTATTTCGTTAAAAAAAGTATCTAATTTTTGTTTGATTAATTCAATTGGATATTCTTCAAAATATTTAAAAGTGTGTTCCTTGATGTGTTTTTCATCATGTTGGGCATAAATTTCTGGTTTCAAATCTTTAAGATGAATTGAGATGTTTTTATTGTCCTCAAAAATTTGCCACGTTTCTTTGTCAACACTTGGAGAGAACAATGAAAATGTCGGTACCATCAATGCTTTAGCCATATTTACAGCTCCACCTTCGTTTCCAATTAAAGCGGTGCACTGTGATAATAACCCTAAAAATTCGCGAAGACTTTTGCCGTAAATGTCAAAAAAGATAGCCTCTTGTGTTTTTTTATTACATAAGTTGTAAAGTTGTAAAGCTTCTTCTTTTTGATTAGGTATATAATTGAATAGCAGTGACGCATTTTTTTTTTGAACGGTATAATCTAATAATTCAGCCATTTTTTGAATTGGATATGTTTTGTACCATTCGCTTCCTAAAATTCCAATCATAAACAAAGGTTGGTTTGTTGGGATTTTAGCTTCTAAAACTGTTTTTTTAGCTTCCTTAATTTCTTCTTCAGAAAGAAAAATTTTTGGTTTAAAATCAATAATCTCTTTTTTTATTAAAGGATTTAATAGACGCAATCGATTTTCAATAGCTAAACCATAATTGCTTTTGGTACCGTTTGCTAGTCTTTTTATATTGTAATTGTAAAATGCTTTAGAGTAGCCTTTTTCGTAGGATATTTTATACTTTGCTCCAGAAAATAATGTAATCAGATTAGTTTCTAGTTTACTATATGCGTCAATAACAGCATGATATTTTTGACTTCTGATTTTAAAAATAAATTTAAATAGCGAGAAGTAATTTTTTCGAACTTTTTGTTCTAAAATAATGATATTAGAAATAGCAGGGTTGTCTTTTAATACTTCTGCACAGTTGGCGTAGCACATAAAGTCGATAGTAGCATTTGGATACTCTTTTTTTAAGCTATTGGCTAATATTGAACTAGTCAGAACATCACCAATTCGTTTTTGCTGAATGATTAAAATCTTCATTTTTCTAAATTAAGGTGCTAAAGTACGTAAGTAAAACTAAACTTAAAAACTTTAAATAAAAACTGTATTTTTGCCAAAATAAAAATAAAATTATGGCTATTAGCGGTTTGGTTATCACATTTAATGAAGAAAAAAACATTGGAAAATGTATTGATGCTTTGTTTAGAGTTTGTGATGAGGTCATAATTGTTGATTCAATGAGTAAAGATAAAACAGTTGCTATTGCTGAGGCTAAAGGTGCAAAAGTAGTTTCTCAGGCTTTCTTAGGTGATGGTCCACAACGAACTCATGGATTACAGTTTTGTAAAAATGAATGGGTTTTAAATTTAGATGCAGATGAATTTTTAGATAAAGATGCTGAGAAATTTATTTTAGAAAACCAATATTTGTCTGATAGCTATGATGCTTTTTCCTTTCGTGTTAAAAACTTTTTAGCAGATGAATTAATAGACTTTTCAGGCTGGTATCCAGATCATAAAGTTCGCTTTTTTAATCAAAAAACAGCCAGGCCCTCAGATGCAATGGTGCATCAAAAAATTATTTCTACTAATGAAAAAAAAGTTTCAGTTCATATCTTGCATTATGGATGGGATTCTTTGGAGCAAATTATAGCAAAAAAGAATCAATATTCTACATGGCATGCACAGCAACTCTTTGATCAGGGTAAAAGAATAGGAGCAGTTAAACCAGTTATTAATGGTTTAACTGCTTTTGTAAGGTGTTATTTCTTTAAAAAAGGAATCTTCAATGGAATTGACGGAATAACTATTGCCTTAATCCAGGGTTTCTTTTCCCATATGAAATATGCAAAACTGTTAAAATTACAAAGACAAGAAAAAAATTAATGAACGGTCAGTTTATTATTTATTATTCTTTCATTAAAAGATTGTATATAAGCCTTTATAAAACGTTCCATTTTGGCTGCCTTGTTTTTTTCAGTTAAAAGTAAATTGGTTTTCATTAATTCGTCTTTTTTGAAATTATACAGAGCCAAAGTTTTTTTTCCATCAAAAGCCAAATAATAATCGCCCTGAATACAATGATAGATGTTATCTAAATAATAAACTACAAAATCTTTATCAGACTGAAAACTTTTGCCAAAAGTTATGAATTTTGTTTTAATATTTAATAAATCTATTAAAGATGGCATAATGTCAATTTGTTGGAAGTTTTTATAACTTGTGCCTTTAAAATCAGGATTAGAGGGATTATAGATTAAAATAGGAATCCTGAATTTCCCCACATTTGTTTTGAATTTTTCTTCCGTTGGTTCTGATGATGTATGGTCGGCAGTAATAACAAAAATTGTGTTATCAAACCATTTTTGCTTTTTGGCTGTTGTGAAAAATTGTTTTAATGCAAAATCAGAATAGGCGATACTTTCCTGTATTTTTGTGGTTCCTTTAGGAAATTTACCTTTGTATTTTTCCGGAATTATATAGGGATTATGTGATGAAATACTAAAGATAGACGTGAAAAAAGGCTGTTTAAAAGTTGACATTTTTTTACAATAGAATTGGAAAAATTCTTCATCAAAAATCCCCCATCTTCCGTCAAATGCTTCTGGTCCAATGTATTCATTTTTTCCATAATAAGCATCAAAGCCAGCTATTTTACAATATTGGTCAAAATTTTGGCTACCGTTAAAAGCACCGTGAAAGAAAGCAGTATTATAACCGTTAGCTTTTAGTATTTTGGGTAATCCGTAGATTTCGTTAATAGAATAACTAGAAGTAATTAACGATGTGCTCATCAAACTAGGAATACTTGATAGTGTTGAAGGAACGGCATCAATGGAAAGCTTTCCGTTAGCGAAGCCATTTTCAAAAAACAATGATTTTGTAATCAATGAATCTAAAAAAGGCGTTTGTCCACGTTGTATATTTTCCCTTCCAAAACTTTCTAAAATGATTATAACTACATTTTGTTTAGTTTGCTTTTCTTTTGGATTATTAACGACTACAGGATTGAAAATAGAATTTAACTCTGCTTCTTTAAAATATTTTGGGGATTCTAAGGTTTCTTTTTTGCCTATTGTTTTTAGGATGCAAAAAGGAGTATTAAGAACTAATGCTGAATGGCTAATTGATCCATAACTTACAGCATCTACTACTTTTAAAGGTTTCTTTTGAAATCCACCACGGCCTAATAAAAAAACAAACCCAAGGATGAAAATGAAAAGGCCTGTTTGTTTTGCAAGTATAGCTTTTGTTGTCTTTTCTTCAGGAAATTTTAGTTTTATATTAGGAATGGTTTTCCAAAAAGAAAATGCTAATAATAAAGCTATTAAGGGCAGGTACCAGAATTCAGACAAAAATGAAAGGATCAGTCCCCCAATTTCATTTTCCATTCCGCGGGCAGTAATCATTCCGAAAGAACTTCTTCTGCCTGTGAATTTATAATATTCAAAATCTACAAAATTAGTAAGGATAAATACCAGATTAACAGCAAAAAATGCAATTTTCAAACCTTTTTGATAGTTTGCTTTATATTTAAAATTACCAGGGATTAGATGTAAAACAACAAATAATAAGTTGATGTAAGCAATAGCTGATAAGTCAAAATGTAATCCTCCTAAAAAGATTTTTAAATTTAAACCATTAAAAGCATTAATGTTGAAAAACAGAAATAACAATCTGCAGAATTGATAAATAAGTAGTAAAAGTAAGAAGCGTTTAAAAAATAAAAGTGCACTTTGTAGATGATTTTTCATTTATAAAATTTTTGGTAAATGTATAAAAATGTAAAAACATTTATTAAATAACTTATTTACATTAAAAAAAATCCAAATTCCAATCAATTTGGAATTTGGATTTTAAAAATATTGAAAATTTAAATTATACTGCTACGTCATATTCGCGTAAAGCATTATTTAATGACGTTTTCAAATCTGTAGATGGTTTACGTGTACCAATTATTAAAGCACAAGGAACCTGATATTCACCTGCAGCGAATTTTTTGGTATAGCTTCCAGGAATTACAACAGAACGAGCTGGTACGAAACCTTTCATTTCAACTGGCTCATCACCTGTAACGTCAATGATTTTTGTTGAAGCAGTCAAACATACATTTGCTCCTAATACAGCTTCTTTACCTACGTGCACTCCTTCTACAACGATACAACGAGAACCGATAAAAGCGCCGTCTTCGATGATAACAGGAGCAGCCTGCAATGGTTCTAAAACTCCTCCAATACCAACACCGCCGCTTAAGTGAACGTCTTTACCTATCTGAGCACAGCTACCAACAGTAGCCCAGGTGTCAACCATTGTTCCGGCATCAACATAAGCCCCGATATTTACGTAGCTAGGCATCATAATTACTCCGCTTGAAATAAACGAACCATAACGTGCAGAAGCTCCAGGCACTACACGAACTCCTTTGGCTGCATAGTCTTTTTTCAATTCCATTTTATCATGGTATTCAAAAACTCCTGCTTCCCATGTTTCCATTTTTTGAATAGGGAAATACATTACAACGGCTTTTTTTACCCATTCGTTTACCTGCCATCCGTCACCTTTTGGTTCGGCAACACGAAGTTTTCCAGCATCCAATAATTCGATAACTTCTCTAATAGCATCTGTAGTTGCTGTTTCCTGTAATAAAGCTCTGTTTTCCCAGGCTTGTTCAATTATAGTTTGTAAAGAACTCATATGTTTAAATTTTTGGCAAAGATAGCGCATTAAAGTAAAATCAAAAAGGCAAATCAGTTTGAAAATGTTATAAATACAACTTTTTGTTTTTAATTTTAAAAATCCCAATAAGCTGAAATGTCTCTGAAAATGAAATTTCTTTACTATTATTTCATGATAAAAATCAGATTTCTTGATTTTTATTCGAATTAATTTCGCACCATAATTCCTGAGGTAATTGAAGGAATTGAAAGTGCTAAATAAAATTAATCAAGCCAATATGAATCAGGAAAATCAACTTCAAAATCGGGTTACAGTTATTGATAAAGAGGTCACGTGGGACAAAACGCAGGTAATTATGAGTAAAACAAATGCTTTTGGTATTATTGAATATGCCAACGAAGTTTTTGTTGATGTTTGTGGTTATGAAGATTATGAACTAATGGGGCAGCCACACAATATTATTCGTCATCCGGATATGCCCAAAGTTATTTTTAAAGTGCTTTGGGAAAATCTGAAACAAGGGAAAAATTTTCATGCAATCGTAAAAAACCTGGCAAAATCGGGAAGATATTACTGGGTAATAACGGATTTTGATATTGCAAGGGATGAGAACGGTGTGATTGTAAATTATTTTGCAAGAAGACAAGCCGTTCCTCAGGAAGTGATTTCGCTGCACATTGAACCTCTTTACAAAAAGTTACTGCAAATTGAAGCTGCAAGTGGTGTTGAGTTTAGCGAAAAATATTTAATTGGTTTTTTGGAAGAAAAAAAGAGAAGTTACATCGAATATATTAAGGAGTTGATTTATGAACATGAAAAAGCCCAGTCGAAATTTGCTCAATATGAACTTAAAGAAGAGGATGAAGAAGAGGGAAAAGGCTTTTTTGGCAGATTATTCGGCAGATAATACTGCTTTATAATAATTTTTTAGTTGTTTTAAATTTGGTTAAAAATCCGTTTTGAATTTTCAGGACGGATTTTTGTAGTTTGAGTATTCAGTTAAAGGTGATTGAATTAAAAAAGGCATACCTTTATAATATCAAGTTATAACAGGTATGATGAAAGACAATTTTTCAAAACAGGCAATTGATTATTCTAAATTTCGTCCGCAATATCCGGAAGAAATGATTCAGTATGTAATTTCATTTGTGGCTGATAAATCGATGGCTTTGGATCTGGCGACAGGAAATGGTCAGGTTGCCCATAAACTTTCTGCTTATTTTGAAAATGTATTTGCTACAGATATAAGTCAGAAGCAGTTGGATAATGCTATTCAGGCAGAAAATATAGTTTACAGCAAAGAGTCGGCAGAAACAACCTCTTTTAAAAATCAGCAATTTGATCTGATTGTTGTGGCACAAGCTGTACACTGGTTTAATTTTGAGCCATTTTATAAAGAAATATACAGGATATTAAAGCCAAATGGTATTTTTGCGATAATAGGCTACGGCTTATTTTCGACCAATCCCGATTCAGATAGTATTCTGCGACATTTTTATTGTGATATTGTCGGACCTTACTGGGATGCGGAACGAAGGTATTTAGATGAAAATTATGAAACAATTTCCTTTCCGTTTGATGAAATTCCCGCAAAAAAGTTTCACAACGAATTTACATGGGATTTCGAAACACTTATCGGATATCTTAAGACCTGGTCATCTGTACAGCATTATATTACAAAAAACAATCAAAACCCGATTGATTTGATTTATGATGAATTAAAACTTTCCTGGCAAAATAATGACAAGAAAGTTGTGTTTCCATTGTTGCTAAGAATTGGGAAGCTAGTTAAAGAAGATTAAAGCCTGAAAAACTTATATTTGTAATTTAAAATGTTTAAAGAGTTAGATATTCATTTGAAAGACAATCTCTAATGAGTTTAGGAGAAATTTATTTTGATACTTTAACAGGCTTTGTTTCTGCACTTGCTTTTTTTATTTATTTATCATTTGAAGATATTAAGTTGTTTTCGATTTTTAAAAAGCTATTTTTAATTGTTTTTTTAATTTTAGTTATAGGTATCTTACTAGTGTTATTTGATTTAAGTTATCTGTCAAATTCTAAAACAATCTTTATATATTCTTTACCATTATTTGTTTTATTGACAAACAGAATATTGTTTTGGATTAATAATGCATTTTTTGGTGAACCATTTATTTATGCTAAAAGTGGATTTTTAATTGGTTTTTGGTATCATAAAGTAGTAGATGAAAAAAAGCTGAACATAATTAAAAAGTTTTATTATACATATCTTACATTTCTGTATTTGTCTCAGATATTTCTTTATTTAACGTTGTTTCATAAAATTAATTAAAATGCCAAGAATCCTCTCCATAGACTACGGACAAAAACGTACCGGAATTGCTGTAACTGATGAAATGCAAATTATAGCTTCAGGCTTAACCACTATTCCAACCAATACTTTAATTGATTTCCTAAAGGATTATTTTGCCAAAGAAAAGGTGGAGACGGTTTTAATTGGCGAGCCGAAACAAATGAATGGTCAGCCATCTGAAAGTGCATCTCTAATAAAAGGTTTTGCAACTCATTTTTCTAATATTTTTCCGGATATGAAGGTTGTTCGTGTAGATGAACGCTTTACTTCAAAAATGGCTTTTCAGACCATGATTGATAGCGGGCTAAGCAAAAAGCAGCGTCAGAACAAGGGACTGATTGATGAAATTTCCGCAACGATTATGCTTCAGGACTATCTTTCTTCTAATCGTTTTTAGGTTTTAGGCCTATAAATTTCACTTTATTTAGAAAAAAATGTAATTATCTAACTATTATCTTTGAAAAATTAGTTTTTTTTTGGCATTATAAAAAGTACCTTTGCATTTTAAAATAAAATACTGTTATGCCTGACAATACAATACGTTCCAATAGTGATGTAGTGCTTATTGGTGCTGGAATTATGAGTGCTACGCTCGGAGTAATTTTGAAAGAATTACAACCTGATATTAAGATTGAAATTTACGAAAGACTGGATGTTGCCGCAGCTGAAAGTTCAGATGCCTGGAATAATGCAGGAACAGGACATTCTGCTTTTTGTGAATTAAATTACACTCCTGAAAAAGCCGATGGCTCTGTAGATCCTAAAAAAGCCATTAGCATTGCCGAAGCTTTTGAGGTTTCGCGACAGTTTTGGTCTTATTTAGTACAGCAAAACAAGGTGCCTTCACCTGAAAATTTTATTAAAAGTGTGCCTCATATTAGTTTTGTATGGGGTGAAAAAAATGTAAAATACCTTCAAACCCGTTTTGAGGCTTTACAAAAAAATCCATTATTTTCTGAAATGCTTTTTAGTACTGACTTTGAGGAATTAAAACAATGGATGCCATTAGTTATGGAAGGAAGACAGCCTGACGAAAAACTCGCTGCTACTACAATGGCAATTGGTACAGATGTGAATTTTGGTGCTTTGACAAGAAGCATGTTTAATTATCTGGAAAAATTAGACGGTGTTTCTTTGTATTTTAATCATGAAGTTAAAAAACTAAAGCAACGTGACGACAAATCATGGAGAATTAAAATAACAGATTTAGGTTCTGGTGAAAAAAGAAAGGCTTATACGAAATTTGTATTTATTGGTGCCGGAGGAGGTTCATTGCCATTATTAGAAAAAGCAAATGTGCCGGAAGGAGACGGTTATGGAGGTTTCCCCGTAAGCGGTCAATGGTTAAAATGTACAAATCCTGAAGTTATTGCAAAACATCAGGCGAAAGTGTACGGAAAAGCAAGTGTTGGAGCTCCTCCAATGTCTGTTCCGCACATTGATACGCGTGTAATCGATGGCGAAAAAGCATTGCTTTTTGGACCTTTTGCAGGATTTTCAACCCGTTTCTTGAAAAATGGATCTTATTTAGATTTGCCATTATCTATTAAGGCAAACAACCTGATCCCAATGTTATCTGCAGGATATAACAATATTCCGTTAACAAAATATTTAATAGAACAGGTTCGGCAGTCTCCAAAAGACAGAATAAAAGCTTTACGCGAATATTTGCCAACTGCAAGATCTAAAGACTGGGTTTTGGAAAAAGCAGGTCAGCGTGTTCAGGTAATCAAAAAAGGTGAAAATGGTGGTGGCGTTTTAGAATTTGGAACCGAAGTAATCAATACCCAAGACGGAACACTGGCTGTTTTATTAGGAGCATCCCCGGGAGCTTCTACCGCAGTTTCTATTATGGTTGATTTAATTGGAAGATGTTTTAAAGAGCAGATAAATACACCGGAATGGGAAGCAAAACTGAAAAACATGATTCCTTCTTACAAACAGACTTTAAATGACAAGCCCGAGTTGTTAGAACAAATTAGAAAACACACAGCTGAAGTTTTAAAACTGAACAGAAATTAATTATAGAAGAAAATCTTAGCTTAATCATAAATAAAACAAATCCGGATGAATTAATCCGGATTTGTTGCTTTTAAATCTTTTGTAATCTTCAATATTTTTTCGGCTAAATTACTCATCCAGATCAGTTGTTCAATAACCATTTGAGCTTCCTGCATTTTAGCCTGTCTGGTTTCTTTATCCAATTCTTCATCTGTCGCCAGACGCGTAAAGTTTTTACGCTTCATTTCTTCAAATTGCAAAGTCACATCTTCTTTGTCAAAAAAAGTATCGGTTATGATGGTTTCATTTCTCAAAATTGAAATAGAATGATCTAAATTTAGTAAAATGGTTTTGATGATATAATTAAATGATTCCGATGCAGATGTAGTCTGGTGTGCCTGAATATAAGTTGATAATGAAGCTAAGGCAGAGAGCAAAGAATGATTTAGAACTACTAATTTATTTACAATTGGCAGCGTTTTCTGCTTTGATTTTGGCTCCTGCATCATGCGTTGAAAAGAAGTCATTAGATTCCCAATTTCTATAAAAACATTTTTTCTTGCCAGTCGGTACGAAGTTGGGACTTCACCTTTTTTATTATAAAAATCTGCAATTTCCCTGAGATAAGTTCTGTTGGCACGAATAGAGTTTTCAATATGGATAGGCGTATTTATAAATTCCCAGGCAGGCCATAAAAACTGATTGGCGAGGAAAGCGAGAATTGCCCCAACAAGCGAATCTAGAATCCTGAACTGAATTACTTCTACAACATTTGGAACCAGGATTCCATAAATGAAAACGACATACATAGTCACGAAAGTCGCACTGATTTTGTAATTAGCCTGAGCGAAAGAAATTCCAAGCAGCATACAAATAATGGAAAAGATACTTAAAATCACATGATTTTGTACAACAGAAACAATTCCGAATGCCAGTAAGCCCCCTAAAAGAGTTCCGAAAATACGATTGTAAGATCGTTCTTTTGTTAAGCCGTAACCCGGACGCATTATGACAACGATGGTTAATAAAATCCAGTAAACGTTTTGAAAAGGAAGAAATTTGCCAACAATAAATCCAATTAAAATGGTTATAGTCAACCGGAGAGAATGTCTGAAAATAGAAGAAGAAAAACTCAGGTTTTCAATCAGTGTGCGTAAAGGATAATATTGCGGGGTAAGGAATTTTTCAAGTTCTTTATCTTTGTCTTTAAGTTTGTAAGATTGCATTGCCAATGAGAAGGCTCTTTGTATGATCTTGATTTTTCCAACCTGATTTTTAGCATATTTCAGCATGTTGGTCAGCATCAGCACGCCTTCTGCTGCCGCTTCTTTTCCTAATGTCTTTTCATAATCAAAAATGGCAAATTCCAGAGCGTCAAGTTCATTTTTTAAATCATTTTTATCAACATAAATCGCAATATGATGTACGTTTTTAGAAAGTTTTTTTAAGGTAGAAGCAAGTTTGTATGCTACATTTTGATATGTTCTTAAAACATCCGGATGTTTGTCAAACTTTTCATGAATTTTACTGTGATCGAAAGATGTATATAAAGCCAATTCCTGAATTTCAAGCAGAGTAATAAAAACCAGCAACATTTTTCGGTTCTGACTCGTAGCAGAGCTGCTTTGGTTTCCAATAAGCACTTTTCGTAAATCCTCATGAATCTCATTTAACTCTACCTGAATGCTTAGTTGTTTTTCGATAATTGTTTTTCGGTTCGCTTCCGGACTCCACAAATCTCCTCTTAGTTTTAAATATTTTGCGGTTAATCTGATTCCACGGGCAATTTCAAGTTCGATATATTTATAAGGCTGTATGAAATGAAAAGCAAGAGAAACAATTAGATATAAAATTCCTCCGGTAAAAATATAGCCTGAGTAAGCAAAGGCTTCCCAGCCTTCATGTATATGTCCAAATGATAAAGAGATTGATATTAAAGCAGAAAAGGAAACCAAAGTCGCTCTTTGACCATAGACAGAAATCATAGAGCATAAAAAAAGTAAAAATCCTAAAAAGGGATAAAATAAATAAGGATAAGGATAGACAAGATTTACTAATAAGTTAACACCGGCTACAATAAACGAAGCTACAATCAATCCTTTTATTTTGTGACTCAATGTGCTAGGAATATCACTGGGATATGTATAAAAAGCACCCAACGCAATAGTAAAACCAATTTCAAAATGTCCTAAAAAATTAAAAATCAATACAGGAATAACAGAGGCTATTGTTACTTTTGAGGCATTTAAAAACGAAGTGCTGTTGGTGAATTTTACAATACGGTCAAACATATAAATTGGTTTAAAACAAAGGTAAGATAATTTGGCATAATTATGGCTGAGATTTCAAGCAACAGCCAAAAAGAGATTTAATATCTTATTTTCAAATGGTCATTGACTATTTTTTACTATTTTTGACTGCTAAATTTGAAAGACCAGATTAAATATTTTAGAAAATAAAAACAACCAATATAACATAGATGATTTTACCAATTGTAGGATATGGGGATCCTGTTTTAAGAAAAGTTGGTGAGGTAATTACACCGGATTATCCAAACTTAAAAGAAACAATAACGAATATGTACGAAACAATGTACAACGCTTACGGTGTAGGACTTGCTGCACCACAAGTAGGTATTGCAATTCGTTTATTTGTTATTGATACAACGCCTTTTAGTGATGATGATGAATTAAAAGAAGATGAGCAAAAGAACTTAAAAGGCTTTAAAAAGACTTTTATCAATGCTAAAATCCTTAAAGAAGAGGGCGAGGAATGGAGTTTTAACGAAGGATGTTTAAGTATTCCTGATGTAAGAGAGGATGTATACAGGAAACCAACAGTTACACTGGAATATTGTGAGGAAGATTTTGTAATGAAAACAGAAGTTTTTGACGGACTAATTGCGAGGGTTATTCAACACGAATATGACCATATAGAAGGCATTTTATTTACGGATAAAATATCATCTTTAAAGAAACGCCTGATTCAAAAGAAACTAAAAAATATTACCGAGGGTAAAACTTTTCAGGAATACAGAATGAAATTTGCATCCGCTAAAAAAGGCAGATAATATAATACACCAAAAATTCTTAATACTAATTTAATAAACATGAATTTAGACAAAATTTTAGCCATTTCAGGAAAGCCTGGTTTATATGTATTGAAAGTGCAAACGCGTACAGGTTTTGTGGCAGAATCATTATTAGACGGAAAAAAAATTACTGTAAACTTAAAAAGCAACGTAAGTTTATTATCTGAAATTTCAATTTATACTTACGAAGGAGAGAAGCCTTTAACAGAAGTAATGCAGCGTATTGCCGTTAAAGAAAATAAAGAACAGGCAATTTCACATAAAGAAGACAATGCAAAATTGACTGCTTATTTTAAAGAAATTTTGCCAGAGTACGATGAAGAGAGAGTGTATCCGTCTGATATTAAAAAAGTATTAAACTGGTATAACATGCTTCAGGCAAAAGGGCTGGTTACTGATGAAGCCCCTGCTGCAACTTCAACATCAGAAGAGATTGCTGTTGAAGAACCGGTAAAAAAAGCTCCTGCAAAAAAAACAAAAGCTAAAAAAGAAGAATAGTAGTTTACATTCAAATATAGTAATCCTGTTAAGATGTTTTCTTGGCAGGATTTTTTACTTTTACAGGATTCGGTTACCATAAAAACTTCAAAAAAAATGAGCAAAGAACTTCAGCTTAAAGCCTTCGAAAGATTATTAATTATCATGGATGAACTTCGTGAGCAATGCCCATGGGATAAAAAGCAAACTTTGCAAACCCTGAGACATCTTACTATCGAAGAAACTTACGAATTAGGAGACGCTATTCTGGATAATGATTTGAATGAAGTTAAAAAAGAACTGGGAGATCTATTGCTTCACATCGTTTTTTATGCCAAAATAGGTTCTGAAACCAATGATTTTGACATAGCCGATGTGTGTAATGAAATCTGCGATAAACTGATTCACCGTCATCCTCATATTTATAGTGATACTGTTGTAAAAGACGAAGAAGAAGTCAAACAAAACTGGGAAAAACTAAAGCTTAAAGAAGGAAAAAAATCTGTTTTGGAAGGGGTACCACGAAGTTTACCGGCATTAGTAAAAGCAAGCAGAATACAGGATAAAGTAAAAGGTGTGGGTTTTGACTGGGAAGAACCGCATCAGGTTTGGGATAAAGTACAGGAAGAACTACAGGAATTGCAAGTTGAAGTTAAATCCGGAAACCAGGATAAAATCGAAGCCGAATTTGGCGATGTTTTGTTCTCAATGATTAATTATGCCCGATTCTTAAATGTAAATCCTGAAGATGCCCTGGAACGAACCAATAAAAAATTTATCAAACGCTTTCAGTATTTAGAAAGTAAAGCAGAGGAATTAGGAAAACCGTTGATGGAAATGACTTTGGCAGAAATGGATGTATTTTGGAACGAAGCCAAAAAACTATAACTGTTCAGCCAGTTTTTTCAGGGCTTTTACGTTTTTAAGCACAATTTTTTTACCTACGAGTTCAATTAATTCCAGTTTGTTAAAATCAGATAGTAATCTTATACAGCTTTCTGTTGCTGTACCAATCATACCGGCAAGCTCTTCTCTGGTTAGCTGTACTTTCAGTGTTTTATCCTCGTCTTCGCCAAAAGCATCGTGCAGGTACAATAAGGTTTCTGCAAGCCTTTGTTTTACCGTTTTTTGAACAAGGGCAATTTTGTCATTTTCAGATTCTTTCAAATCTTCACAAACAGATTGCATCATATTCAATGAAAACTGATTGTTGTTATTAAAAAAGTTTATGATTTCAGATTTTGGGATAAAGCAAACTTCCATGTCGGCAATTGCTTTTGCAGATAAATTTGCAGGCTCATTACTAATCATAGAACGCTGTCCTAAAAGCTCACCGGATTTTACCAGTTTTATAATCTGATCTTTTCCGTTTGCACTTAATTTTGAGAGTTTTCCAACACCGTCTTTTACACAAAAAACACCGTTGGTGATTTCCCCTTCCTCAAAAATCGCTTCTCCTTTTTTTATTTTGTGAGTCGTTTTACTATTTGCTAATTTTATAACTTCCTCTTTATTAAGTGCTTTTAAAGAAGAAAGCTGGCGTACGATACATTGGTCACATTTATTCATAGCAAAAAGTATTTATTGCAAAATTAACTAATAATCGTTTACTAGGTTAAAATATTTTGAAAAAAGTCAGATAAAATATCTTATAAAAGTAAGGTCATTTTATTTTCTGAAATTTAAAAATCAATTTCATTTAAACATGATAAATGTCATATTTATAGAGTCTTATTATTTTGAATATTTGCTGCGATAAAAGAAACAAATTATGAGCAATCAGGGCTGTTTTCATTGTGGACTTACAATTCCTAAAAATGAGGTAATCAATTTTGATGAAAAAAAATTTTGTTGTACAGGCTGTAAAACAGTTTACGAAATTTTTAGTCTTAATGATCTAACCTGCTATTATGATTTTGAAAAATCGCCGGGTGCTACTCCGCAGGACATTCAGGGAAAATATGACTTTTTAGACAATGAAGTCATCATCTCTAAAGTTTTGGAATTTCAGGAAGGCTATACTTCAATTGTATCTTTGAATATTCCGCATATTCATTGCAGTTCATGTATCTGGCTCCTTGAAAACCTTAATCGTTTGCAGCCAGGAATCAGTATGTCGCAGGTTAATTTTCCTGAGAAGAAAGTTAGAATCACGTTCAACTCTGAAACAGTTTCTTTAAAATCAATTGTCTATTTGTTAAGTTCAATTGGGTACGAGCCTTATATTAGTTTAGAAAATTACGAAACCGGAAAAACTAAGGTTGACCGAAGCCTGACTTATAAATTAGGTGTTGCTTTTTTCTGTTTTGGAAATATAATGCTATTGTCATTTCCGGAATATTTTGAAATGAAGGAATTTTGGCTGGACAGCTATAAACCCTTCTTCAGGCTTTTGATTTTTCTTTTGGCATTGCCAAGTTTTCTCTATTCTGCGAGTGGTTATTATATTTCTGCGTATCATAGTATTAAAACGAAGATGCTAAATATTGATATCCCGATTGCACTTGGAATTATAGTGATGTTTATACGCAGTTCTTATGACATGTTGATGGATCATGGGCCTGGTTTTTTTGATAGTCTGGCGAGTCTGGTTTTCTTTATGCTGCTGGGTAAAATGTTTCAGACTAAAACGTATAGCTTTCTGAGTTTTGAAAGGGATTTTAAATCCTATTTTCCAATCGCTGTTACCCGAATCAATCCCAATACATCGGAAGAAAGTGTGCCGATTTATGATGTTTTAAAAGGAGACAGGTTATTAATCCGAAATCAGGAATTAATTCCGGTTGATGGAATCCTCATTAGCGAAAAAGCAGAAATAGATTATAGTTTTGTTACCGGAGAAGCAGTTCCAATTACTAAAAAATCAGGTGACAAAGTTTTTGCCGGCGGAAAACAAATTGGAAAAGTAATCGAAATGGAAGTACTGCATTCGGTTTCACAAAGTTATCTGACGCAGCTTTGGAGTAATGAAATTTTTCAGAAAAAAGTAGATCAAAAGCATAAAACCATAACAGATGCAATAAGCCGGTATTTCACCCCAATCTTACTGCTTATTGCATTTGCTGGTTTTGGTTACTGGATATTTATTGATACAAATACAGCTTTTAATGTTTTTACAGCCGTTTTAATTGTTGCCTGCCCTTGTGCATTGGCACTTACAGCTCCGTTTACTTTTGGGAACATTCTCAGAATTATGGGAAAACAAAAAATGTATCTTAAAAATGCTTTGGTAATTGAACAGCTGGCAAAAGTTGATACAATCGTTTTCGATAAGACCGGAACGATTACGACCAACAAAAAATCAAATATTGCATACGAAGGAAATGTACTCTCGGATGAGGATTATGTGTTGATCAAAAATGTACTTCGGGCCTCTAATCACCCTTTGAGCAGGATGTTGTATGATTTTCTGCCGGAAGTAAAAAGAATTAAAATTGATGCATTTGAGGAAATTACCGGAAAAGGTATTTTGGCTTCTTTTGAAAATAAAACAATCAAAATTGGTTCGGCTTCATTTGTTGAAAGTACGAATCATAGTGATGAAATAGAAAAAACAGCACTTCATATTAACCTTAACGGTATATATTATGGACGATTTAATTTTCAGAATCAGTATAGGGATGGTCTCGGAACGTTATTTAATACTCTGAATAAAAATTACGAAATAAAAGTTCTTTCCGGCGATAATGATGGAGAAAGAGCCAATCTGGAAGCTATTCTGCCAAAAGGCACCGAACTTATTTTTAATCAGAAACCGGAACAGAAGCTGGAATTTATTAGAAAACTACAAGAAAGCGGGCACAATGTAATGATGGTAGGGGATGGACTGAATGATGCTGGTGCTTTGGCTCAAAGTAATGTTGGGATTTCTATTTCAGAGAATGTCAATGTATTTTCTCCGGCTTGTGATGCAATTCTGGATGCCGGAGAGTTTTCACGACTGGATTACTTTTTAAAATTATCCCACAAATCGATTATGATTATCAAAATGAGTTTTGGCTTATCACTTATCTATAACGTAGTCGGGCTTTTATTTGCTGTTACAGGCAATCTGCTTCCGCTGGTTGCGGCTATTATTATGCCATTAAGTACAATCACCATTGTAAGTTTTGTGACTTTAATGTCTAACTATTTCAGTAAGAGTGATTTAAAATAAAAGAGAAG
The DNA here is from genome assembly GCF_027111255.2 of Flavobacterium flavigenum. Lineage (NCBI taxonomy): Bacteria > Pseudomonadati > Bacteroidota > Flavobacteriia > Flavobacteriales > Flavobacteriaceae > Flavobacterium > Flavobacterium flavigenum. Next base: position 4,746,903 of record NZ_CP114285.2, read on the forward strand.
CTTTTTTTATGTTTTTTTTGATAAATTTAACATAATGTTTTCACTATGATAATTATCATATTTTATCAGCCATCAAGGCTATAATTTTGTTACTATAAATTTTAAGGATATGAGTGTTATTTATCTATTAATTTCAGTAAGTATTTTTGTTGCAATCTGTTTTTTTATTGCCTTTATAGCTGCTGTAAAATCCGGGCAGTACGATGATGATTACACGCCCTCGGTCAGAATCCTCTTTGATGATGAAACCAAAATTACCTCTCAAAATAATAATTCACCAATAGAAGAAAAACAAGTTTAATTATGGAAATGGAACAATTTTACTACGATAATAAAATCGTAAAAAAATTCATTTATGCCACCATCCTTTTTGGAGTAGTGGGTATGTTAGTGGGACTGACCTTGGCGGTTATGTACCTTTTTCCCAACATGACCGATGGGATTTCGTGGCTTAGTTATGGCCGTTTAAGACCTTTGCACACCAACGCTGTAATTTTTGCTTTTGTTGGGAATGCCTTTTTTGCGGGAATGTATTATTCGCTGCAAAGATTACTTAAAGCCAGGATGTTCAGTGACTTTTTAAGTAATCTGCATTTCTGGGGATGGCAGCTTATTATTGTTGCTGCAGCCATTACATTACCTTTAGGATATACTTCTTCGAAAGAATATGCCGAACTGGAATGGCCTATTGATATTGCCATTGCATTAATCTGGGTGGTGATGGGAATCAATATGATAGGTACAATGATTCGTCGTAGAGAACGTCATTTGTATGTAGCTATCTGGTTTTACATTGCGACATTCGTTACAGTTGCCGTTTTGCATATTTTCAATAATATAGAAATTCCGGTTTCAGGATTAAAAAGTTATTCTGTTTACGCCGGTGTTCAGGATGCTTTGGTACAATGGTGGTACGGGCATAATGCGGTGGCATTTTTCCTGACCACTCCATTCTTAGGATTGATGTATTACTTTATTCCAAAGGTAGCCAACCGACCAGTTTATTCTTATCGATTGTCGATTATTCACTTTTGGTCATTGATTTTCATTTATATCTGGGCAGGACCGCATCATTTATTGTATTCTGCTTTACCAAATTGGGCTCAGAATTTAGGGGTTGCATTTTCTGTAATGCTAATTGCTCCGTCCTGGGGAGGTATGATCAACGGATTATTGACTTTAAGAGGTGCGTGGGATAAAGTTCGTGTAGAACCGGTATTGAAATTTTTTGTAGTAGCGATTACAGGTTACGGAATGGCAACTTTTGAAGGCCCAATGCTTTCTTTTAAAAATGTAAATGCTATTGCACATTATACAGACTGGATAGTAGCACACGTACACGTAGGGGCTTTAGCCTGGAATGGATTTATGTCTTTCGGTATTATTTACTGGCTGATTCCACGAATGACAAAAAGCACATTGTTCTCTACTAAATTAGCCAATTTCCATTTCTGGATCGGAACTTTAGGAATCATCTTGTATGCTTTACCTATGTACGTAGCAGGTTTTCAGCAGGCATCTATGTGGAAACAGTTCAATCCGGATGGAACTTTGACCTACGGTAATTTCCTTGAAACTGTTACAGCTATTATGCCTCTGTATTGGATGAGAGCTATTGGTGGTAGTTTGTACCTTATCGGAATGCTGACCCTGATTTACAATATCATCATGACTGTCAGAGCCGGGCAGCCTGTAGAAGACGAATTGGCTCAGGCTCCTGCATTGCAGACCATTAAAAGCGGTAGAATTAGTGGAGAAAAATTCCATTCATGGCTGGAAAGAAAACCAATCCAGTTATCAATTTTAGCAACTATTGCGATTTTAATTGGAGGTATTATTCAGATTGTGCCAACGATTATGGTAAAATCGAATATTCCAACGATTTCAAGTGTAAAACCATACACGCCGTTAGAGCTGGAAGGACGTGATTTATACATCCGAGAAGGCTGTGTGGGCTGTCACTCTCAATCGGTTCGTCCATTTAGAAGCGAGGTAGAGCGTTACGGTCCTCAGGCGAAAGCAGGAGAATTTGTGTACGATCATCCATTCTTATGGGGATCAAAACGTACAGGTCCTGATTTGCAGCGAGTAGGTGGTAAGTACAATGACAACTGGCACTTTAACCACATGTGGAATCCGCAAAGTACATCTGCAGGATCAATTATGCCGGGTTATAAATGGCTGTTTGATAACAAACCATTGGATATTTCCTTAACCGAAAAGAAGATGAAAGTTATGGTTACGCTTGGGGTTCCTTATTCAGAAGCAGAAGTTGCCAATGCTCAGAAAACCTTGAGAACTCAGGCTCTTGCCATTGAAAAAAGCTTAGAAAATGATCCTGACTATGTGAAAAGTTATGAGGATAGCAGGAAAAAAGCCGCTGCAAAAGGAGAAAAATTTGTTCCTATGAACGAAAGAGAAATTGTAGCCCTGATTGCTTACATACAAAGGCTTGGAACTGATATTAAAGTAAAAGAAACTTCAAAATAACAGCATTATGTTTGAACAGATAAAACACAATATGGAAACGATATCGGGTATAGAAATTTACCCGATTCTTTCCCTACTGATTTTCTTCATCTTTTTTGTGGGATTAGGTTTTTGGGTGTTTTCATACACAAAAGATAAAATCAAAGAAATGAGTCAAATTCCTCTCGAAGAGGGAACTATTATAATTTCAAAAGATAATTAAAATGAAAAAGTTTTTTCCAGTATATGTTAGATTGCCATTGGTTTTCTTTACAGTATTTGCATTGATGGAATATTTTATAGACTCAGGTGACAGACCTGCCTTTATAAAATATCCAATGGTTTCAGTCTTTTTATTTGTCTTTTTGTTTATTCTGATTGCCATCGAAATTACACTTCATGCTGTAAATCGCGTCATGTACCAATTATTGTCTCCGGAAGAAAAAGAAAAGCTGGCGTACGAAGAAAGTCTGAGTTTCAAAGAAAGTACCTGGTTTAAAAACCTGATGCACAAGCTTACGAAAACAGAACCAATTGAAAAAGAAGGCGACCTGTTGATGGATCATGATTATGACGGAATCAAAGAATTAGATAATAATTTACCGCCATGGTGGGTGTATTTGTTCTATATCTGTATTGTTTTTGGAGTGGTTTATGTTTTTTACTTTGATGTTTATGGAGGTGACAATCAGGAAATGGAATTGAAAAAGGAAATGGCTCAGGCAAAAATTGAAGTAGAAGAATACCTGAAAACAGCTCCGGATTTAATGGACGAAAAAACAGTGGTTTTGCTTACCGATGATGCGAGTCTGGCTGCCGGAAAAGAAATTTTCACGACCAATTGCGCAGCCTGCCACAGAGCCGATGCCGGAGGACAGATTGGTCCGAATTTAACGGATGATCATTGGATTTTAGGTGGCGGAATCAAAAATGTTTTCCATACCATTACCAATGGAGGACGTGACGGAAAAGGAATGGTTTCCTGGAAAACGAACGGTATGAAACCAAAAGAGATTCAAAAAGTAGCAAGTTATATTTTGTCTTTACAGGGAAGTAATCCAAAAGACGCAAAAGAAGCTGAAGGTGAAGTTTGGGTAGACGAAAGTGCTCCAAAAAATGATGCCGCAGCAAAATAAACAAGAGTTAATACAGCAGTTTAAAAAATAAGTACCATGTCAAATTTACCAGACGAAACTTTTAGAGATACCATCGGAACCATTGATGAAGGCGGAAAACGAAAGTTTATTTTCCCTAAAAAACCGTCTGGTAAGTTTTACGAGTATCGCAAAATAGTCAGTTATGTTTTATTGGCGATTCTGATTGCGAATCCGTTTATAAAGGTTAACGGAAACCAGTTTATGATGTTCAACATCACAGAACGTCGTTTTAATATTTTTGGATTCCCTTTCTGGCCCCAGGATTTTTACCTTTTTGTGATTTCGATGCTCGTTGGTGTTGTGTTTGTCATTTTATTTACCGTTGTTTTTGGAAGGATATTTTGCGGATGGATTTGTCCTCAGACGATTTTCCTCGAAATGGTTTTCCGCCGAATTGAATATTGGATTGACGGTGACCGTGGTGCACAATCCCGTTTGGCAAGACAGGAATGGAATGCTGAGAAAATCCGAAAAAGACTTACTAAATGGTTTGTCTTCTTTTTGATTTCTTTCGGAATCGCCAATGTTTTTCTAGCCTATTTAGTGGGAAGCGATACCTTATTTTTAATGATGGAACAAGGGCCTATTGAACAAGCAGGGAATTTTACGGCATTGCTTATTTTTACAGGCGTTTTCTATTTTGTTTTTGTATGGTTTCGCGAACAGGTTTGTATTATTGCCTGTCCTTACGGCAGATTACAGGGTGTACTTTTAGACAATAAATCGATAAATGTGGCCTATGATTTTGTACGTGGCGAAAAGGAGCAGGGGCGTGCCAAATTCAATAAAAAAGAAGACAGGGCTTTAACCGGAAAAGGCGATTGTATCGATTGCCATCAATGTGTGCATGTCTGCCCAATGGGAATCGACATTCGAAACGGAACGCAGTTAGAATGTACCAATTGTACCGCCTGTATCGATGAATGCGACTCTATTATGGACTCAGTTGGTCTTCCAAAAGGATTGATTCGTTATGCATCTGAAGACGAAATAGAGAAAAAAGAGCCTTTCAAATTCACAACCCGAATGAAAGGCTACACCGCAGTCTTATTTATTCTGTTGAGTGTTTTTGTCGGAATGCTGTTTTTAAGAACCAATGTCGAAGCGATTATTTTACGTTTACCGGGACAGCTTTTCCAGCACAAAGGCGATAAAATCAGTAATGTTTACACCTATAAAATTGTCAACAAGACCATGAAAGATTACAACGATATCCACTTTGAATTAATCGATCAGAAAGGTGAAATCAGCAAAGTGGGAGAACAGCATTTTAAAGTAGCGAAAGAAGGCATTTCACAGGGAACTTTATTCATCGAAATCAATGAAGTGCTGCTGGAAAGCGATAAAACCAAAGTTAAAATTGGTGTTTATAACGGAAAAGAATTACTCGAAACCACAACAACAAATTTCTTAGGACCGAGAAGTTTTAATTAAAGTATAAACCTGTCTGAAGTATAATTTAAAAAAAATATTTAACACATAGAGACATAGATTAAAATTTCAATAAAAATAGGTTTTAGAAAAACTAGTTTTAACACATAGCTATGTGTTTTAAAGCAAGTGAAACGCCTTTTTTAGTCTATGAAAACTATGATTCTATGTGTTGTAATTATATTCAATATATTAAATAACAATAGTATGAAAATCAATTGGGGAACAGGAATTGTCATAGCATTCGGATTGTTTATGACCTTTATTTTATATTTTGTTTTTGAAGTACAATCCAACAGCAAATACGACAACGATTTGGTTGTTGAAGAATATTACAAGCACGATTCGCATTTTCAGGATGAAATGGCGCGTATTCAGAATGCACATGATTTACAGTACAAGCCTTCAATTAAGTATGTGGAAGACGGAGTAAAAATCACTTTTCCTGAAACTTTCGAAAGCAATAAACTAAAAGGAAACGTTTTGCTGTATCGCCCTTCAAACAAAAAGTTTGATTTCAATACTCAGATTGCCCTGACTAATTCATCTTTGCTTATTCCGCAAAAGAAACTGGTAAAAGGACGCTGGGATGTCAACATGGAATGGCAGTACGATGGCAAAAAATACTTAACCAAAGAGGTCATTTACGTCAATTAAATGCATTCAGCGAAAACCATGAGTAAAGTTTTAAAGACAATCTTGCCATTCCGTAGGAATCTCAATACACAGTAATTAAAAGTTTAGAGATTCCTATAGAATAATAACTGTATCAAATTAATCTGTGGATAAAAAAAATAAATCATGCTCTATTCCGCTTTCATATTAGGACTTATCAGCAGTTTGCATTGCGTTGGGATGTGCGGCCCAATTGCCATGATGCTTCCGGTGGATCATAAAAATGAAGCTAAAAAAGTAACGCAGATCATAACCTACCATTTAGGAAGATTAACAGCTTATGCCACAATCGGATTGATATTCGGATTATTAGGAAGAGGTTTTTTCCTTGCAGGATTACAACAGAAAATGTCCATTTTTATTGGTTTGGCGATGATTGCCGCAGTTTTGATTCCGGAAAGAATCTTTTCAAAATACAATTTCTCTAAACCCGTTTATAAAGTGATTTCAAACCTAAAATCTTCTTTAGGGAAACAATTTAAAAACAAAAGTTACAAATCTCTTTTCACAATTGGATTATTAAACGGTTTTCTGCCTTGCGGAATGGTATATGTGGCTTTATTTGGAGCTATCGCTATGCAAAGTGCAGGTTTAGGCGTTTTATACATGCTCTTGTTCGGATTAGGAACAGTACCACTAATGACGATTGTGGTTTACATTCATTCTTTACTGAAACTGCCCTTTCGAAATAAAATTCAAAAAGTAATTCCTTATGTCGCTGTTGTAATTGGCGTTTTATTTATTCTCAGAGGTTTGGGATTGGGAATTCCGTATGTTTCTCCCTCTAATATGAGTTTGTTTGTACAGTGGAATCCTGATTGTCATTGAAAATAGACACTCTGCTACCTAAAGTGAAGTTCGAAAAATGGACAAAAAAGTTACCCAAAACCAGCGATTTTTTTTAAGCGGCTATTAGTAGCCGGTTTTATGGAAGTATCCTGGTTTTTTCATTTTGTTTTTTAAATTTATTAAATCTTCTATATTATAAATTCCTGTTCCGCTAAAATTTATTTCCTTCAGATTACTGGGAAACAAATTCCAATCTAGGTTTGTAAGTTTTGTATCTGTAAGTCCCAAAATCTTTAAATTTTGTAATTGATAAAGTGTTGAGGGTAATTTGTATAGCGGACAATTTTCAATGCGGAGTGTTTTTAATTTAGTTAATTGAAATATTGAATCAGGAATTGAAGCTAAATCAGTTCCCCTAAGCATTAAAAATTCTAATGATTTTATATTTGTTATCCACTCTGGAAATACTTGGATTGGACAATTTAAGACTGATATTTTTTTAAGCTTTTTTAAGCTTGCGATTTCATTTGGAAGTTCAAAATCATTCAAATAATAAATACTTGTATCGGCTTGAATTTCTAAAACTTTAAGATTTACAAATTTTGAAAAGATTTCTCCTTGATATTTCAAATTTTGATCATAAGAAAGGAGTTTTAGTTCTAGACAATTTTCAGGATTTTTACAAGCCTCTATTAATGATGAGAATTTAGATTTCTTGAATAAAATCATTTTTCTATTAGATATATATTGTTTTCGGTATGTCAGTGGGTGTGGCTCTAATTTAGGCTCATTTTCCGGCTTTATCAAATCATTCAAATACAAAAACATTTTCCATTTAGTCTATTGCCCAAATCCGTTGTAGTAGCTGTTAACTGTCGTTATTGTATGCTTTTCTTCTCAATCTGGTGCTCGTTTGCAACGAGTACCTATTTATTTATAGAAACTAAATGAAGCGTTTGTAACGCGGCTGTTTACATGTATTTCTTACAAATTTATAGAGAACTTTTGTTTTAATAGCCGCATTACAAATGCTACAATTTATCTTTTAATTTATTTAGGTACTCGTTGCAAACGAGCACCAGAGGGAAATACCACAGTTTATATTTTAATTTATGTGCGCACTCGTTGCAAACGATCACCAGAGGGATATTCAGGCTTATATTCTATTTTTTATGCATTGCTAACGTTTTGCTATTAGGCGATGTAGCGGTTAAAATTCACTATTTTATCTGTTTTGCGCGAAATTTTACAGATACAAAATTATCAAATAACCATTGCGTTATATCGCTTAGTGCTGTTGTATGACGGCTATTTCTCTTCGGAATTGTATTTTTGAAAAGTTTTTAAGATTTTAGTAGGAAATATGGAAGTTATATTCTACTTTTGTACTCACAATTACCCAACTACATATTTAAGCGATGTTATATCGAATCGAGATGTAGTTGGGTTTTTTATTGTCTAATTTTTAAAAACTAAAACGCTTATGATATTATGAAGATTAACCAACTAAACCCATATCGATGGAGAAAGTTAGATTGCCGTGGTGGCGTAACCCTGAGTTTTTATTCAATCTTGCACTTGAGACCGCTTGGAAAGGATTAACTCTGTATTTTATGTTTAAAGGATAGGTTAGTCTATCAACTCTATGCGAAACACGTATAGTTTAATATTTTCAACCATTTAATTAAAGTCTGTCCGAGAGTGTTAGCGCACTTTCGGCTTTCTTTTAATATCAGTATCATCTATAAGAACATTAGAAGTTTTATCTTCAAAATCTCTCTTTTTAAATACTCCGCAAAGATACAAAAAATATTTTTCTACAACTATTGTATATTAACTAATTTATGCGTAAGAAACTTTTAACAAGCACAATTTCAAAGAACTGATTTAAATTAAATATAAATATAATGACGCAAACATATATTAAACAACAATTAACAAATTTATTTACCCAATTCTTAACCGAAACCGAAGTAGAAAAACTCAAACAATTAAGAGAACAAATTATAAAACTGTTCAGTTCTATTCCTTTTAACGACTCTAATTCAGTTAGTATAGAAATGGAGTTGAATTTATTAAAAGAAACTACTTCACTTTATATACAAAATGATTTAGACGGTTCTGTTAAATCTCTTCTTGTAGGCGATTTTGATAGACTTCTAATACAAGTTTCCTTGAGTCTTTTAGAAAAGTAAACTTTTCTATTCCTTGTCACAAAAACTCACCTGTTCTTTTAAAATACTTATTAAAGATTCAAGTGGGTTTTCTCCTGTATTTTCTTCTTTCATTTTTGTTTGGTTTTTCTCAATATTGTACTTTTTCAACGTAAGGTTCTTATTAGTTGTCGTACAACTTGTTTATATGCGAAATAAACATTCGTATATCTACCCAAATTTGGTTTATAGACGAAGTTTTGTTTTCTATTATATTTTCCTCAAATATTATATTTTTCGCTATAAATTAACTTTTCACCACAATTATCTATGACAAAGAATATCTATTGAAATAATAAAAAATCACTGTCCCTCTTAAACCGTCATCGAAAACAAATTCGTATCCGGAGATTTTCTTTTTAAATGTAAATCAAAAGCCATACAAATGTTACGGACAAAAGGTCTTCCGGCTTCCGTAATGCTGATTTTATTTTCTTTAATTATAAGTAACTGATCTTTTTCCATTTCTTTTAAATCCAATAAAACAAAAGGAAGTTCTTCAAAGTATAGGTCTTCATTGTTCCAGGAAGTTTCAAGTGTACAGGTTAAATTCAGGATGTGTTTTCTAATAATCAGATCTTCGTCATTTAAGATATGACCTTTTACAACCGGAAGCTGGTCTGCGTCTATCAATTGATAATATTCTTCAAGATTTTTATGGTTTTGGGCAAAACTGTACCAGCTGTCGCTAATAGAAGAAACACCCAAACCAATCATCAACTGCGTTTTGGAGGCGCTGTAACCCATAAAATTTCTATGCAGTGTTTTGTTCTGTGCCGCTTTGTACAAACTGTCAGAGGCTAAAGCAAAATGGTCCATGCCAATTTCATGATAGCCATATTTAGAAAGCATTTTTTTTCCAATTTCGTATAGTTTTCTTTTTTCGGCATCTTTGGGCAGGTCTTCGTCGTTAAATCCGCGCTGTCCGTTTCCTTTAATCCACGGCACATGAGCATAGCTGTAAAAAGCGAGTCGGTCCGGTTGTAAGGAATTTGTTTTTTCAATAGTGTCAATAACATCTTCAATTTTCTGAAAAGGCAATCCGAAAATAATATCATGCCCGATAGAAGTATAGCCAATTTCTTTTGCCCAAAAAGTGACTTTGGCCACATTATGAAACGGCTGAATACGGTGAATCGCTTTCTGCACTTTTTCGGAATAATCCTGAACTCCAAAACTTACCCGGCGAAAGCCTAAATCATATAGCTTTTTGAGCTGTTCGTAAGTCGTATTGTTAGGATGGCCTTCAAAACTGAATTCATAATTTTCTGCTTTATCGGCTAAATCGAAAATACCGTTTATAAGATTTTCTAAATTATTTACGGAGAAAAAAGTAGGGGTTCCACCACCCAGATGGATTTCTTTTACAATAGGTCTTTCAGAAAGTAAATTGCAGTATAGACTCCATTCTTTTAAAACAGCATCAATATATCTTTCTTCGACAGTATGGTTTTTTGTAATTCGTTTGTTGCAGCCGCAAAAAGTACACATGCTTTCGCAGAATGGCAGATGAATGTATAAGCTTATTCCGTTTTCTGAATTGCTTTCTGCAAACGATTTTTGAAGGGATTCAATCCATTTTTGCTGGGTAAAATCGGCTTCATTCCAGTAAGGAACTGTGGGATAGCTGGTATATCTGGGTCCGGGCACATTGTATTTTTGAATCAGTGAAGTTTCCATAACAAAGCATTTAGAAGACCAAAATTACTTCGTCACTGGAAAGATAAAAATGATAAATATCATATTAGGACCTAAATAAAAAGAGACTCATTACGAGCCTCTTTTCTGAATTAAATAACTAACGTGAAATGGAATCCTGGATGATTTTAAGCCATTTTTTTGCAAACATATGATCCTGGTACGCGCTTATCTGCTTGATGCGGTCATCATGAAAATCATAGAATGGTATCGTAATTTTTTTAGAAGTTTCTTTGTCCTGAAATTCAAAATCAATTTTAAGAATAGTATCCGAGTTTCCATCATGGGTTAAAACCAATTTACAGGAAGAAACACTTTTTAAATCTACATACGTTGATTCCTGTTGATTCGGATTGAAATTCATCAGAATGAATTTTCGGTATTTTTGATCTATAGTAAGTGTTTTATTGCTTTGAGATTCAGTCAAATCAAAATCCTGTGGATGCGTTGGATTGAATTTCTTTTTAATATTGAGGATTTTTGATTTGTTTGCAGCGCTCGATCGTGCTGAAAAATAGATTGGGATGGCTACTATGATGGCAATCACAATACCCATTATGATTATGCTTGTTTCCATTTTTTTTGAATTAGGTGAATAAATAAATGAATTATAAACAGCTTATAAATAGCTGTCTACTGTTTTAGAAGAATGAATCCTTCAGGTTAAAATTTATGTATTGACTACCAGAAAAAATGGAAGGGGTAGAGCATCAGCAAGACCTTTTTGCTCTGGGTAAAGAATTGATTTGAAAAGTTTGAAACGGAATTTACTGCCTGATAATGTGGTACAACGGCCAATAATGAATCAAACCATTTGATTACAGCAGAATAGCTTGTTTTGATGTTGGCAGCAAACTGATAATTTGACTGTGGCTGTATAAAAGCCAGGGAATCTGTATAATCTTTAGAAAAATTGGTGTCCGTTTTTTGACTTTCGATTTGTTGCACAGAAATTTCGTTTGCCTGAGCGGCAAAAAATCCCATGATCAAAAGAGATATGAAAATAACAGTTTTACGAATCCAATTCATGGTGGCGAATTTAATTCATAAAACACAATTAACGAAATTTAAATTGCTAATTACTTCTTAAAAGTTATCCCCAACTTTATGAGTTGAGGATAATATAACTTTTATTGCTGCATTTTGAAGTAATAATCGGCTGAATGTTTTCCTCCGCCATAGAACAGGAAGAATATGCAAAGTAACAATACTACTATTGCTAAAATCAGGCTTTCGGAGTGCATGCGTCCCATGAAATTTACCAGTACGGCACCAAATAATATAGGGAGCTGAGATGCAATTGCCCAACGGGTCAGTAATCCAAAAACAATCATTATTCCTCCAATCATATGAGCGGGTGCGATATAATGTAACAGAAACATTCCACCGCCATACTGATCAACAGGAGAAATTAAATCATGCAGGTACTGGGCATTTGTGACAAATGAGATTCCTTTCATAAATAAAAACATACCCAATACAATACGTACTAAATCCAATGGTAAATAAGTATGCGCATTGGCCCACTTATTCAAACTTTTTACATTTTCCATGATACTACATAATTAAAAGTTGTACACTAAGTTACAAAATTTTAACGATAGTTTTGTTTTAAGTATCTGAAAATAAGTATTTTGATTTTTTATGCTAGTTGTTTTATGAATTTTAAAACTTACACCTGAATAACACCTAAATTAAATGGTTTTTGAATAGGGGCGTGGTTTGCAGCTTCAATTCCCATAGAAATCCAGGTGCGCGTTTCTAATGGATCAATGATAGCATCTGTCCATAACCTTGAAGCGGCGTAATAGGGTGAAGTCTGCTCATCGTAACGTGCTTTTATTTTATTGAATAACTCGGTTTCTTTAGTTTCATCTACGATTTCACCTTTCGCTTTAAGCGAAGAAGCTTCAATCTGCGCTAATACCTTTGCAGCCTGAGTTCCACCCATTACGGCAAGTTCTGCACTTGGCCATGCAAAAATTAATCTCGGATCGTAGGCTTTGCCGCACATGGCATAATTTCCTGCTCCGTATGAATTACCTACAATTACAGTAAATTTTGGCACAACTGAATTGCTGACAGCATTGACCATTTTGGCACCGTCTTTTATGATGCCGCCATGCTCAGATTTCGATCCAACCATGAAACCTGTAACATCCTGCAAAAACACTAGTGGAATTTTCTTTTGATTGCAATTGGCAATAAAACGCGTGGCTTTGTCAGCACTATCCGAGTAAATAACGCCTCCAAACTGCATTTCGCCTTTTTTGGTTTTGACTACTTTTCGTTGATTCGCAATAATTCCAACAGCCCAGCCGTCAATTCGGGCATAACCTGTAATCAGGGATTGTCCGTAACCGTCTTTGTAAGCTTCAAATTCAGAATTATCGACCAATCGATTGATGATCTCCATCATGTCATATTGTTCATTTCTGGCTTTTGGCAGGATTCCGTAAATGTCTTTAGGGTCTAAAGTCGGTTTTTCAGCTTTGATTCTGCTGAAGCCAGCCTTATCATAATCACCAATTTTATCTACAATATTTTTGATTTTATCTAAAGCATCTTTGTCGTCTTTTGCTTTATAATCGGTCACGCCTGAAATTTCGCAGTGTGTAGTTGCCCCACCTAAAGATTCATTGTCGATGGTTTCTCCAATTGCCGCTTTTACGAGGTAGCTTCCCGCAAGGAAAATACTTCCCGTTTTATCGACAATTAAAGCTTCGTCGCTCATGATAGGAAGATAGGCTCCTCCGGCAACACAGCTTCCCATAACAGCAGCGATTTGGGTGATTCCCATACTGCTCATTTGGGCATTGTTTCTAAAAATGCGTCCGAAATGTTCCTTATCAGGGAAAATTTCATCCTGCATGGGCAGATAAACCCCTGCACTATCTACTAAATAAATAATCGGAAGTCTGTTTTCCATCGCAATTTCCTGTGCACGTAAATTTTTCTTTCCGGTAATAGGAAACCATGCACCGGCTTTCACTGTTGCATCATTAGCTACAACAATACACTGTTTTCCTCTGATGTATCCTATTTTAACGACAACACCTCCTGATGGGCATCCACCGTGTTCAGCATACATTCCTTCTCCTGCAAAGCCACCAATTTCAATACTTTTAGAATTTTCATCCAATAAATAAGCAATTCTTTCACGGGCTGTCATTTTGCCTTCAGAATGCAATTTTTCAATTCTTTTTTCGCCCCCGCCTAATTTTACTTTGGCAAATTTTTGTTTTAATTCAGAAAGTAACAGTTTATTGTGATCTTCGTTTTTATTGAAGTTTAAATCCATGATGTAGTATTGATTTTACGAGATAGTGTTGGCTAATTTACAAAATAGAAGTCAATTTTGAAGAATTATAAGCACTAGTAAACAAAAAAAACAGAAGTTTTAGCTTCTGTTTTTTATATAAAATATTTATTAAAATTATTTTTTAGAATCGCAAACTAATCTTTTTAAGATTGCCCATTGTTTCAAAGCATCACGAGCTTCAACGGCAGGATATCCCAGCATTGTTTTCCCTGCAGGAATATCTCCGGTAACGCCTGAACCGGCACCTACAATTGCACCGTCGCCAATAGTAGTATGATCTTTTATAGATGCGCTTCCGCCAATAATAACTCCATTACCTAAAGTTACAGAACCGGCTAAACCGCTGTTTCCAGCCATAATGCAAAACTTCCCTAAGGTACTGTTATGTCCAATTTGGACTAAATTATCAATTTTACAGCCATCACCAAGAACAGTAGAACTAAATTTTCCGCGGTCAACACATGAATTTGCGCCAATTTCTACTCCGTTTCCAATAATTACATTTCCAATTTGTGGAATTTTTACCAAACCTTTTTCTTTACATGGGCGGAATCCAAAACCATCGGCACCAATGGTGGCATTTGGATGAATTATACAATCATTACCAATATGGCAGCGTTCGCGAACTACAGCTCCGGACCAGATAACAGTGTTTTTTCCGATTGTGCATTCATCTAAAATAGTAACATTTGGATAAATTGTGACATTGGCACCTATTTCTACCTTAGGGCCAATATAACATCCCGCTCCAATTTTACTCCCTTCCCCAATAACCGCTGTTTCATCTATAACTGCAGTTCTGTGAATTTCATTATGAAATATCGGACTTGGCGGGGCAAAAATTGACAAAATTTGAGACATGGCCAGATCGGCATTTTTAACTTTAATGAAAGCACGATTGTCCCCGGGTTCAATAGAAATGTCTTCATTAACAACTGCTACAGGGGCTTTTGAAGCTTCCCATAATTTTTCATATTTTTTATTTCCTATAAATGAAATTTCAGAATTCGTTGCTTTTTCTAATTGTTCAGTTCCGGTTATAACCTGAGATGTGTTACCGTAAATTTCACCATTTATAACTTCGTTAATTTCTTGAATTGAATAGGATTTCATTTATTGGATTAAATTGATTAGGGATTAATTTTTGCCAAATAAAATGAATTAGATTTAAATTACCTAATCTTGTTTTGAAGTTTTTTAAATATATTTTTAATTAAAAGATTTAAAATTATTTTTTTAACATTTAAATAATTGAATTAATAATTGTTTGGTAAATTATTAATTATGTGTTAATGTTTGATTATTTAAATGCAGATAGTAAATGAAGGATTTTTATTTTAATATTTTATGGTGATATTGTGTTTAATTAATTGATATTCATTTGTTTAATTGTGTATTTTTTAGTTTAGGAAAATTTGTAAGTCAATATATGGATATTTTAAATAAGGCCACCTTACTTTTATTTAACTTAATTCTATAATTTTTCTTTAAAAGAATAAATAATATCACCTAAATTTTGTTTTTTTAAGATTAACATTCTGTAAATGAAACATTAACAGGGTAAGTTTTAAAAATAATATTTTTTACTAAAGAGATTTTCGATCTTATTTGCACTCATAGCAATAAATTCAAAACAAAAAAAGCGATTCATTTTTTTCGATGAATCGCTTTAATAATATTAATTTCTTAGTGTTACTCTTTAACTTTGGTAAGGGAAACAGCATTAATGCAATATCGTAAACCGCTTGGCTGAGGTCCATCAGGAAAAACATGTCCCAAATGCGCATCGCAGGTGTTACATACTACTTCAACCCGAATCATTCCGTATGATTTGTCGGCATGATAGGCAATTGCGTTTTCTTTGACCGGCTGAGTAAAAGACGGCCAGCCAGTTCCTGATTCAAATTTTTCAGAAGCATCAAAAAGCAAAGTGCCACAGCATTTACATTCGTAAATTCCAGGCTCAAATAAACTGCACATTTCAGAACTAAATGATCTTTCAGTTCCTTTTAGGCGTGTTACCTGAAATTCTTCCAGAGTCATTGATTGTTTCCATTCTTCCTCCGTTTTTTCCACTCTTTTATCCGGAGTTGGATTTCCTTTATTTGTAAAATGAATTACATCTGCCCATTTTATCATAACTTTTTATTTTTAGTTAAATGCTTCAAGTTTCAGGTTTCAGGTTATTGTGAATACAAACCTGCGCCCGAATACTTAATCTGAACACTGAAAATACTATTTATTCTTCCTCTTTTTGTCCCATCATCATTAAATATGCTTTAAGAAATGGGTCAAGATTTCCGTTCATAACGCCATCAACATCACTGGTTTCGTAGCCAGTACGGACATCCTTAACTAATTTGTAAGGCTGCATTACGTAATTACGAATTTGCGAACCCCATTCGATTTTCATTTTGCCGGCTTCGATATCAGCGCGTTGGGCCTGCTGTTTCTTTAATTCTATTTCGTACAATTGAGAACGAAGCATCTGCATAGCACGCTGTCTGTTGTCCTGCTGAGATCTCGTTTCAGAACACTGAATCTGGATTCCGGTTGGTTTGTGAACCAATTGAACTTTGGTTTCAACCTTATTAACGTTTTGTCCTCCCGCACCACTCGAGCGTGAGGTTGTAATTTCGATATCGGCAGGATTAATGTCAATTTCGATACTGTCATCAACAAGCGGATAAACATAAACGGATACAAATGATGTATGGCGTTTGGCATTACTGTCAAAAGGTGAAATTCTAACCAGACGATGTACGCCATTTTCTCCTTTCAGATAACCAAAAGAATAATCGCCTTCGAATTCTAAAGTTACGGTTTTTATTCCGGCAACATCACCTTCCTGAAAGTTAAGTTCTTTTATTTTGTAACCATAACTTTCGCCCCACATCATGTACATGCGCATCAGCATTCCGGCCCAGTCACAACTTTCGGTTCCACCGGCTCCCGCAGTGATCTGTACGACAGCACTTAAACTGTCGCCTTCGTCAGAAAGCATGTTTTTGAATTCGATGTTCTCAATGTGCAGCTGGGTTGCATTGTAATTTTCATCCAGTTCTTCAACAGAAAGTTCTCCTTCTTTATAAAAATCATAAGCAAGCTGGAGTTCATCTGCAAGTTCGACTGCTTTGTTGTAATCTTCAATCCATTTTTTCTTGTTTCGAAGATTTTTTACAATTATTTCTGCTTCTTTTGGTTTGTTCCAAAAATCAGGAGCAAAAGTTTTTTCTTCTTCGTTTGCAATTTCGATTAGCTTGGCATCAACGTCAAAGATACCTCCTCAACGCACCAAGGCGCTCCACAATACCTTTTACTTGTTCGGCTGTTGTCATAAATTAATAATAGTTTTATATGTTTTTTACAAATATTACGTTAATTTGGTTGAGTAATAAACTGCAAGTTAAAATTTATTAAAACTCGCTGTTAATAACTATCAGTTATACGTAATTTTGCACTACAAAAATAAGATATAGTTTTTAGAATATGGAAATAAATTTAATCAGCGATACTATTACCAAGCCTAGCTACGAAATGCTGCAGTATATGTTCAACGCTCATGTTGGCGACGATGTATACAGACAAGATCCGACGGTTATCGAATTAGAAACCAGGGTGGCTGAGTTTTTTGGAATGGAAGCTGGACTTTTTTTTCCTTCAGGAACTATGGCAAATCAAACCGCGATTAAACTCCATACCCAGCCCGGAGAACAATTAATTGCCGATAAATATGCGCATATTTATAATTATGAGGGCGGGGGCGTTTCTTTCAATAGTGGCGTTTCATGCTGCTTACTGGATGGTGACCGTGGTATGATAAATGCCGCACAGGTTGCTGGAGCCATAAATGACCCCGAGTTTTATCACAGTCCGTTAACGACTTTGGTTTGTGTAGAAAATACTACGAATAAAGGGGGCGGTGCCTGCTATGAATTAGACGATTTAAGAGAGATAAAAAAAGTTTGTGACGCCAATAATTTGAAGTTTCATTTGGATGGCGCCAGAATTTGGAATGCCTTGGTCGCTAAAAGACAAAATCCGAAAGAATTTGGAGCGATTTTCGATACTATTTCAGTTTGTTTGTCAAAAGGTTTAGGGGCTCCGATAGGTTCTATTTTACTGGGAACCAAAGCAGATATTCACAGGGCGTTAAGAATCAGGAAGATATTGGGAGGCGGGATGCGTCAGGTTGGTTATTTAGCCGCCGGAGGATTATATGCTTTAGCGCATAATATTGAACGAATGGCTGAAGATCATCGAAGAGCTAAGGAAATTGCATCAGTTTTAAAAACAAAACCATGGGTGGCTGCGATCGAGCCAGTTGAAACTAATATTTTGATTTTTTCATTGGCTGAAGGTTACAGTGATCAGCTTTTGATGGAAAAATTAAAACAGAAGAATATTTTAATAAGTTCAATGGGAAACAATAAACTTCGAATTGTTACTCATTTGGATTATAAAGAAGTTATGCACACTTATGTGATTGATACGCTTCAGAAGTTTTAAAGTTAGAAGTTATTGGTTAAAGTTAAATGATTCAAAACTTTTAACTAATAACTTCTAAACTCATATCTTTTATTATTTAAAAAGATTATCCATTCCCGGAATCATCGGCATATCCATTTTTGCAACTGCATCAAGTTCTTGCTCGTTTACGCTTGTTGCTTTTTCGATAGCTTTATTCAGCGTTACAATTAAATAATCTTCTAACTGTTCTTTATCTTCAAGTAATGCATCATCGATAGAAACTGTTTTTATTTTTCGGCTGGCTGTAATAGTAATTTTCAATAATCCGTCAGCGCTTTGTTCGTCTATTAAAACAGTATCCAGGCGTTTTTTTGTATCTTCAATTTTTTGCTGGGTTTCTTTAAGTTTGCCCATCATTCCCATTAAATCCATTTTTGCTTCTTTTAAATTATTTCATACAAAATTAGTATATTGCTATATGAAAACAATAGAATATTTTATGAAAAAATTAATTTCGTTCTGTTGCGATTGTGTTATTTTTGCTCTTTATATTTAAAAACTAATGCCTAATTAAATAAATGCTAAACGATATAGTAGCTCCAAAAGCAAAAGAAATTCCAAAATCATTAAAAAAACATAAAGAAACCCGCATCGATAATTATTTCTGGCTAAATGACAGAGAGAATCCTGAAGTTATTGATTACCTGAATAAGGAAAACGATTATTATCAAAAAATGACTGTACATACGAAAGGTTTACAGGAATCTTTGTATGAAGAAATGAAAGCAAGAATTAAAGAAGATGATTCGTCTGTTCCTTACTTTTATAATGGTTATTATTATATTACCCGTTTTGAAACAGGACAGGATTATCCCATTTTCTCAAGAAAAAAAGGAAGTCTTTCTGCTGAAGAAGAGATTCTGTTCAATTGTAACGAATTGGCAAAAGGTCATGCGTATTTTAAATTAGGAGGCTTAAGTGTTAGTCCGGATAACAAATTTGCTACTTTTAGTATTGATATTGTAGGAAGAAGAATTTACACCATTCAGATTAAAAATTTGGAAACCGGAGAAATCCTGCCCGAGAAAATCGAAAATGTAACCGGGGAATCGGTTTGGGCAAATGATAACAATACTATTTTCTATGTCAGACAAGACGAAGTAACCTTGCGGTCAGATAAAGTATTCAGGCATAAATTAAACTCAGATTCTGCAGCGGATGTTTTGGTTTTCAATGAAACTGATGATACATTTAATGTTTCGATAAGCAAAGAAAAATCCAGAAAATATATAGTGATTGGTTCAGGGAGTACTTTGACAACGGAATACAGAATTTTAAATTCTGATAATCCCGATGGTGAATTTGAAGTGTTCCAGAATCGTGTTCGTGGTTTGGAATATAGTATTTCTCATTACGAAGATTCATTTTATATTTTGACGAATAAAGACAAGGCGACGAATTTTAAGCTGATGAAAACGCCTGAAAACAGAACCGAAAAAAAATTCTGGAAAGATCTTATTCCACATCGTGAAGACGTTTTATTGGAAGATATTGAAATATTCAAAAATTACTTAGTAGTAGAAGAGCGTTCGAATGGATTAAATCACATCCGGATAATGCCATGGAATGGGGAGCCGGATTATTATTTGCCTTTTGGAAGTGAAACTTATAATGCCTATACTACAACCAACATTGATTTTGATACAGATGTATTGCGTTATAGCTACCAATCGCTAGCAACGCCGTCATCTGTAATTGATTTTAATATGAAAACCAAAACCAAGGAAGTATTAAAAGAACAAGAGGTTTTAGGAGGAAAATTTGATAAAAACAATTACATCGAAGAAAGAGTCTGGGCAATTGCCAGAGATGGTGTGAAAATCCCTATTTCGATGGTTTACCGTAAAGGATTGGAGAAAGATGGTAAAAATCCGTTGCTGCTTTATGCATATGGATCTTATGGGATTACGATGGAAACCTATTTTTCTTCAACAAGGCTTTCTTTACTTGACCGCGGATTTGTGTACGCAATCGCTCATATAAGGGGAGGTGAAGACTTAGGAAGGCAATGGTACGAAGATGGAAAACTGTTAAAAAAGAAAAATACCTTTACAGATTTCATTGATTGCTCTAAATTTGTAATAAACGAGAAATATACCTCTGCAAAACATTTGTATGCAGAGGGAGGCTCTGCAGGAGGACTTTTGATGGGAGTTATAGCGAATGAGGCACCGGAATTGTACAATGGGGTTATTGCTCAGGTTCCTTTTGTAGATGTTGTGACAACTATGCTTGATGATAGTATTCCATTGACAACGGGGGAATATGACGAATGGGGCAACCCAAACAATAAAAAATATTATGATTATATGTTATCCTATTCGCCGTATGATAATGTAAAAGAGCAAAAATATCCTAATATGTATGTCTCTACCGGATTACATGATTCTCAGGTTCAGTACTGGGAGCCTGCTAAATGGGTGGCAAAACTTAGAAATCTAAAAACAAACGATAATGTATTGTTTCTGGATACTAACATGGATGCTGGTCATGGAGGGGCTTCAGGACGTTTTCAGGCTTTAAAAGACTTGGCAAAGGAATTTAGTTTTTTATTAGATTTAGAGAAAATTCAAAGCTAATTAGAAATTTTTTGTTAAATTTGCAACCTATCGGGGTTATCAAAAAAATTACCCTTGATTAACTATTTTTTTATGAAAGAAGAAATAAATGCTTATAATAATGTTTTAGAGTTAATAGGTAACACCCCACTTATTAAGCTAAATAAAGTCACCGAAGGGCTAGAAGGCAATTTCTACGCAAAGGTAGAAGCTTTTAATCCGGGACATTCGTCAAAAGATAGAATAGCATTATATATCATTGAAGAAGCGGAGAGAAGAGGGATTTTGTCTCCAGGTGATACCATAATCGAAACAACATCCGGAAATACAGGTTTTAGTTTGGCTATGGTGAGCATTATAAAAGGCTACAACTGCATATTGGCAGTAAGTTCAAAATCATCCAAAGATAAAATTGATATGCTGAGGAGTTTAGGGGCAAAAGTATATGTTTGCCCGGCTCACGTTTCAGCAGATGACGAAAGATCTTATTATAATGTTGCAAAACGTTTGCATGAAGAGACAAAAGGTTCTGTCTATATTAATCAGTATTTTAATCAGTTAAATATTGATGCACATTACAATACTACCGGGCCGGAAATCTGGCAGCAAACCAAAGGTCAGATTACACACTTAATTGCTTGTAGCGGAACAGGAGGAACAATCTCAGGGACTGCAAAATACTTGAAAGAGCAAAATCCAAATGTTAAAATCTTAGGTGTTGATGCTTTTGGATCGGTTTTGAAAAAATACCACGAAACAAGAGAATTTGATACTAAAGAAATTTATCCGTACCGTATTGAAGGTTTAGGTAAAAATTTAATTCCTTCAGCAACTGATTTCGATATTATCGATAAGTTTATGAAAGTAACGGATGAAGAAAGTGCTCATACCGCAAGGGAAATTACACGTAAAGAAGGATTGTTTGTTGGGTATACTTCAGGTGCAGTAATGCAGGCTATTAAACAATACGCAGAAGAAGGTGAGTTTACTAAAGATAGTAATATTATCGCTATATTCCCTGATCATGGTTCTCGTTATATGAGCAAAGTATTTAGTGACGACTGGATGAATGAACAAGGATTCTTTGATAGCGTTAACGAAGAGGAAGCTCAAAAAATTGAATTTGTAAAGTAATAAAATAAATTACTTTTTAAGTATACAAACAAAAAAACTCCGGATGTAAATCTGGAGTTTTTTTTTTGTTTGTATTGTATTTTACTTATTTTCCTAAAAGTTCTAAAACTTTTGCTCTTAATTCAGGGCCTCTTAAGTCTTGTGCAACGATCTTACCTGATGAATCAAGTATAAAGGTCGCAGGGATAGATTCAACGCCATATTGCTTTGCAATTGGTTCGTCCCAGAATTTCAAGTTAGAAACGTGTGTCCATGTTAAATTGTCTTTTGCAATGGCTTCTTTCCAAGCTGATGCTTCCTTATCTAGTGAAACACCAATTATGTTTAACCCTTTTGAATGAAGTTCTTTGTAAATGGCTACCACATTAGGATTTTCTTTTCTGCATGGTCCGCACCATGAAGCCCAAAAATCTACAATTGTTACTTTTCCTAAACTTTCTTTGAGCGATACTGTTTTACCTTCTGGATTAGGAGCTGAAAAATCTGACCTTCATTTAGCGCTGCCAACAGGAGGAGCAGATGCACCTACTGCAGGCAATTTCATTTGGCCAATTTTTTCTTTAATTGCTTTTCCTGGTTTAGTGTTTTTTAAAGACTCGTCTAAAGAGTTATATAATCCTTCTGTTTTTTTGAAATCAGAGCTTGGGTCATTGATTAGACTTTGAACAATTAAAACTGAAATAAATGATTTTGGATGTGTTTCAGCGTAAGCTGTATATTTCTTTTTAGATTCAGCCTGAACATCAGTTTGAATAGCCATATATTCTTTCATTAAGCCATTGATAACTGCTGTATCTTGTTTTTGTTGAGCAGTCTGCATAGCCTGAGTATTTTTTTTCTGAAAGTCAATTAGTTTTTTTTGAACTTTTGTGACATCTTCGTTGAATTTTACATACTCATCATTACTATAAGTTCCTGAAATTTTTGATTTATGAATACTGTCTTTATCCACTTCAATTTTAATTTCACCTGTTTCTAAGATAAATGGAATCGGACCTTGTAAATCCTGAATTACTAAAGTGTGAAAAGCAGGTTCAGTAACTTTTCCTTTTATTTCAAATTTGCCATTTTCAACTTTTACAGTATCTAATGGTAAAACAGCCATTGTTGTTGGATCCTGCCCCTGAAGGATTATTGTTTTTCCGTTCTCAATTCCCTTTGCAGTTCCGGTAATAAGGAATTCTCCGTCTTTAACTTTGCTGCAAGAAATTATCGCTGCAGAAGCGGTAAGTAAAAAAAATATTTTTTTCATTATAAAAAATTAATTAGTTAATTGATTTGCGCAACAAAAGTATTTAAAAATATAGAACATCAATAATTTTACTACCTAAAATTTTGTTATAGTTTTTTTTATTTTAAAAGGCTTGTAGCTAAGTGTTTACTGGTTTCTGAAACGTGATAAAACAAATAATTCTTTCACTATTCAGAATCAAATTAAACAATTTGGTATTTTTGAGCATAAAAAAAGCATTCTGTCATCAGAATGCTTTTAAAATAATATATAATGGAATTTTATTCCTGATTTGTTTTCTTTCTCCATGTAAAAGAGTTCAAAATGTGTCTTTTTGCAAATCTGGCAGGAGAATCTGCATTTACCATTTTTACATAAGTAGCTTTGGGAACACTAATGTATTCGTAAACGCTTCCATTAGAAAAATCAATAATTAAACGCCCTTCCACAAATTTGAAATCTGTAATAGTACAAGTTGAAATTGTTTCTGTGTACTCAGGTAAGTTAATCTTAATGGTATCTGGATGTATGCTTACTAAAAAGTGGTAAGCTTCAATGATCGTTTTGCTTTTTTCTTCTGCAGCTTTTAAACCAGCATCATCTCCCTGGAATTTGTCAGGGTGAGCTTCTTTCATCGCATTACGATAAATGGTTTTTAAATCTTTTAGCTCTACAGTTTTCTCTACGTTTAGTAACTTACGGTATTCAACTATTTTTTTCATAAATAAAAGGTAACTACTTGTCTATTAGTTTGAAATCGATATTAGTTAGTTCAAATCGACAAATTTTTTGCAAAGGTACACTTTTTTTTAACTTTTTAGTTTTCATCTAAAAAATATTCGGGAAAGTTGGTTTATTAAAATGTTAACTGTTATTGCTAGGTTGTTTTAACTACAGGGAACGCTAAGGTTTTATAGTGTGACTTAATAAAAATGAAAAGTTCGCAAAGCTTTATCAATACAAAACTTTGCGAACATAATATTTAAATCCAATGTAATAGCCATTTAAAATGTCTTACCTGTAACATGAAACAACGAAAACCTGAAACAAAATTATTGCGGTTTATGGTTGGCTTTGTCGAAGTTTCTTGATTTTTTAGGATATTGTTTATAGCTCATATCGCTTGGGTTTTCAATAATAGATTTTATTGTAATCCAATCACCCTCTTTAAATTTTGCCTGAACCATTTTGTAGTCTAAGAGATAGATACCGCAGAAATAATTATTGTTTTCATCTTTTTCGATAATACCTGTAAAAACTCCTTTTTGAGGCATTTTTTGTTGCGAATCTTTAGACATGATTTTTTATTTTGAAAATTAAGAAGCAAAGGTAAGAAATTAATGTTTTAGGCAGTTCGCTGTAATGTGCGTATATTTGCATATGCAGAAAAATTATAAGCCACATCCTAATTCTTTTAAAAATACGTTCTGTGTTTTTAGGGAAGTGCTTCCAGATCAAATTGAAGGTTTGAAAAAGCAGTTCGAAAGTAAAGCAGGAAGTACTTACTATTACACTGAAGAAGGAATGTATCGTGTTTCGAACCACTGGGGAAGGCTCGCAAACAGCAAATGGCGTCTGATAGCCAGAAATCCTGAAACGGAATCTAAAACTAAAATTGGGTTTGCTAAATGGGAAGAATTTTATGCAGATAATCCACAGGAAAAATTGTATTATATTAAAGCTGATTTCGAAAACAATCTGGCGAATTATGAACACAAAAATAATCCGGAATATGATGGTAAAGCAGTTTTAAGGAACAGTTTTGAAACAACAAAAAGATTAAAGCAAATCAGGAATCTCCAGCAATTGACTTCGTGGGCAAAATATTTTGATTACGATGATATTGATGATTTGCGAAAAAAAATGATCAATGAATTAATTTTTACTGAGAAAACTTTAGAACAAATAAAAAGAGAAATATAATGGGACGCAATAACGAAAGAAACATTAAAAAACATAACGATAAATTGCATAAAACCCAGGCAAAAGCAAAACAAGCTGAAATTTTGCGTAAAGAAAAGCTGAAGGAAATCGTAAAGAAGTTTAACGAGAGTAAAAAAGAAGAATAATAAAAATAGTTTTAAGGTTTAGGTTTCACGTCGCAAGTTAACGTCATAATTTAAATCTGAAACTTTAGAATTTAAACCTGAAATAAAAAATTAAAATGACAAATAAATTCGAAACGTTAAAGGCAAGTGTACAGGAAATTATTGATCTGATTGCTGCAGAAAATAACAGAGAAGCTAATAACAAACTGCTTGAAGTAAGTGAAGTTCTGGATGAAATGATTGATTTTGCCGAGGAAGATGAAGAAGTGCGTGAAATAACCCGATATCAGGTTTTACTGAATCAGCTTCATGTAAAAATTAATGGAGAAGAACCAGTTGATGGAGAATAAAACGTGTTTCTGTGATACAGGATTGCCTTTTGAGAAATGTTGCGGATTATAACTTAAAAATAATCAAAAAGCGCCAACAGCCCTGGCTTTGATGCGCTCCAGATATTCGGCTTATGCCACTCATAATGCCGATTATCTTTTGGAAACCACTTATATTTCTGAAAGAAAACAGTACTCAAAAGCTGAAATTCTGAAATGGGCAACAAGTAATAAATGGCGCCAGCTTGAAATTTTATTTTATACGGAGAATAAAGTGGAGTTTAATGCCTATTTTTTGGATGAAAATCAAAAATCGCAAATTCATCATGAGTTTTCAACTTTTAAATTCAAAAATGGTGAGTGGTTTTATCTGGACGGAATTTGAATACTTGTCAGTATTATCGTTGATTTCTAGTGGTTTTTAATCAATACTTTAACTAAAAATTAATAACTGTTTCTTCTTTCATAGTTTCAAAAAAGATTAATTTTAGAATCATGAAAAATGAATTTAAAAAAGGTTTTTATTTTAAGACTTACGAAGCACCTTTTCAGTCTCCGTTCGAAAAGCTTTTTGGTATTTTCAAAGAGCTTATTACTCATACTTCGGGTGATTTTGATGAAGCTATAGACTGGCTTCGGGAGCTGGATAAGGAATATAAGCTAACCGACGAAAACTACACAATCGATGATTTTATCGAAGATTTAAAAAAGAAAGGTTATATAAAAGACGAAGCAAAACCTGACGGTACATCTGGTTTTGGAATCACGGCAAAAACAGAACGTGCAATTCGTCAGCAGGCTTTAGATCAGATTTTCGGGAATTTAAAACGTGCCGGAAACGGTAATCATAAAACCAAACATGCAGGAAACGGTGACGAACATACTGGAGAATTTCGTGAATTTAATTTTGGTGATGGTTTAGAGCGTATTTCATTGACAGAAAGTCTCAGAAACGCACAAATCAATAACGGCGTTGAAAGTTTCATGCTGACCGAAAATGATCTGGTTGTCGAAGAAACACAATTCAAAGCACAAATGAGTACGGTTTTGATGATTGACATCAGTCACAGTATGATTTTGTATGGCGAAGACCGGATTACACCTGCCAAAAAAGTAGCTATGGCTTTGGCAGAACTAATTACAACGCGTTATCCAAAAGATACATTAGACATTCTGGTTTTCGGAAACGATGCCTGGACAATTCCGATTAAAGATTTACCTTATCTTCAGGTTGGACCTTATCACACCAATACAGTTGCAGGATTACAGTTAGCGATGGATATTTTGCGTCGAAAGCGAAATACCAATAAACAGATTTTCATGATTACAGACGGGAAACCAAGCTGTGTGCGCGAGCGTGATGGCTCTTATTATATGAACAGCAATGGTCTGGATGAGTATATTGTGGATAAATGTTACACTCAGGCACAGCAGGCGAGAAAATTACACATCCCGATTACGACTTTTATGATTGCCAGGGATCCTTATTTGCAGCGATTTGTAAATCATTTTACCGAAGCCAATCAGGGAAAAGCATTTTACACCGGACTGAAAGGTCTTGGCGAAATGATTTTTGAAGATTATGAAACGAATAGGAAAAAGAGAGTTAAATAAGTTTCAAAGTTTTAAAGATTTTCCTGTAGAGATTGTACAGCAGTGCATCTAAAACAATCCATATAATTAAACAAACAATCGATATTTCAATAAAAAATGGAAATAAACAATATAAAAACATTAGGTCAATTAAAAGCTGCAGGATATAAAAGCACCAGTATTAAGGACGAATTACGAAACAATCTTCGTGAAAAAATCAAATCAGGTAAACCTGTTTTTGAAGGCGTGCACGGATTTGAAAATACCGTAATTCCTGAACTTGAACGTGCCATTCTGTCTCGTCACAACATCAATTTACTTGGCCTTCGCGGACAGGCAAAAACGCGTTTAGCACGTAAAATGGTTGAGTTATTAGATGAAAATATTCCGTTTGTTGCCGGTTCAGAAATTAATGATGATCCGCTAAATCCAATTTCCCGCTTTGCAAAAGATTTAATTGCAGAGAAAGGCGATGAAACTCCAATTTCATGGCTACACCGGAACGATCGTTTCTTCGAGAAATTGGCCACTCCGGATGTTACAGTAGCCGATTTGATCGGAGACGTTGACCCAATTAAAGCAGCTAATTTAAAATTATCATATGCAGATGATCGTGTTATTCATTTCGGAATGATTCCGAGAGCGAATCGCTGTATTTTTGTGATTAATGAATTACCGGATTTACAAGCCAGAATTCAGGTTGCACTATTTAATATTTTACAGGAAGGCGATATTCAGATTAGAGGTTTTAAATTGAGAATGCCGCTCGATATGCAGTTTATTTTTACGGCAAACCCTGAAGATTATACCAATCGTGGAAGTATTGTAACGCCTTTAAAGGACAGAATTGGATCTCAAATCCTGACACATTATCCGGAAAGTGTAGCGATTGCCAGAACCATTACCGAGCAGGAATCTAAATTAGACCAAAACCAGGCAGACACTATTTATGTTCCAGGCTTAGCAAGGGATATTTTAGAACAAATTAGTTTTGAAGCCCGTGAAAGTGAATATATTGACAATAAAAGTGGTGTAAGTGCCAGAATGAGTATTACAGCTTTTGAAAATTTAATAAGTACTGCAGAACGACGTGCTTTAATTTCGGGTGCTGAGAAAACTACACTTCGCTTATCAGACTTTATCGGAATTATTCCGGCGATTACCGGAAAAGTAGAATTGGTTTACGAAGGTGAGCAGGAGGGAGCTGCTGCGGTAGCACAGAATTTAATTGGTTCTGCAATTAAAACGTTGTTTGCAGATTACTTTCCGAAAATTGAAAAATTAGAAAAACCCGGAGAAAAGACACCTTATTCTGATTTAATAGAATGGTTTTTTGCAGAAAGCGGTTTTGAATTGTTAGATGAAGCTTCTGACGCTGAATATCAGGCTATATTAGATGAAGTAACTCCTTTGGATGTTCTGATCAAAAAATACCAGCCGCAACTAGATAAAAAGGATCTTTATTTCATGAAAGAATTTGTTTTATGGGCGTTGGTAGAATATAAAAAACTAAGCAAAGACCGTTTCGCAACCGGACATCAGTTTAAAGATATGTACGGAAGTTATATTAGTAAATTATAATTGCTAAAATTTTATAAAACCTGATAACAGCAATGTTGTCAGGTTTTTTATTTTAAGTTTAGTAACCTATTTTGCGATTCAATGCTTATTTTTGCTTCAATACACATATTCTGATGAAATTACTCATAGTCGAAGACGAACCAAATCTGCTTTCTATTTTACGCAAAGGATTCGCTGAAAATAATAACGAAGTCAGCGTGGCACTTGACGGTATAACTGCATTAGAAATGATTCATAATTATACTTTTGATGTAGTAGTTTTGGATGTAATGCTGCCGGATATTAACGGAATTGAAATTTGCAGAAGATTGCGTGCCGCCAAAAATTTCGTTCCAATTTTGCTTTTAACAGCGCTTGGGACTTCAGAAAATATTGTAACCGGACTCAATGCGGGTGCGGATGATTATCTTGTAAAGCCATTCAAATTTGGAGAACTTGATGCAAGGGTCAATGCTTTAAACCGAAGAGCCAATCAGGATACGGAAAAAGTCGATACGATAATAATTGGAGACCTCGAAATAAACGGTAAGGCCAAAACAGTAAAACGTGATGGCGAACCGATTGTTTTAACGGCCAAGGAATTTAAATTATTATATTATTTAGCAAAAAACACCGGCAGAATAGTCTCAAGGGATCAGATTTTAGATAATGTCTGGGACATTAATTTTGATATGAATACCAATGTTGTAGATGTTTATATCACGTATTTAAGAAAAAAAATAGACAAACCTTATAAAACCAAACTTATTCACACCATGAAAGGTTTAGGTTACGTTATACAATTATAAATGGATATCAGGAAAAGAATTACTTTTACTTACGTAGCACTTTCTACCTTTAGTACTTTGCTATTGAGTGTAATAGTATTCGTTTTATTCAGGGAAAATAATCGCTACCATTTCTTAAAAAGGCTCGAAGACCGATCGAAAATTGTGGCTTCTATTCATTTTCAGCATGATCCTGAAAAAATAAAATATTATAGTAATTTAAAGAAAAACGGACTCGAAGAACTTATCGAAGAAGAAGAATATGTTCTTAAAATAAACAGTGCAAATAGTTTTGATTATAATACAAAACTGAATCTGCCGAACGAGTTTTATTCCAATATTCTAAAAACCGGAAAAGATTATTTTGAAATTAACAGCAAATATTATCTCGGGCAGGTTTTTACAGAAAGGAATCAAAAATACATTGTAATTGTTGGTGCTCGTGACCGTAGAGGAAAAACCACAACCGTTTACATTGTGAAAATATTACTTTTTGGAGGCATTGGATTTATATTTCTGGCTTTCATATTAGGACGCTTTCTGGCAAAGCGTGTCATTAACCCGGTAGCCAGAATTACTAAAGAAGTAAACAGAATCAGTGCTTCAAACCTTCATAACAGATTACCGGATGTTAAAAACTCAGATGAAATTTCAGATCTGACACATACTTTTAATGATATGTTAGACCGGTTGGAAACCTCTTTTGAAATCCAGGCGAATTTTATCAATAACGCATCCCATGAACTAAAAACGCCTATTACCACTATAATTGCCGAAGCTGAAATCATGCTTTTAAAAGAGCGTGAAAAAGAAGAATATGTTCAGTCTTTAGAAAATATCTACAGTCAGGCATCTAAATTAGGCAACCTGACAGAAAGTCTCCTTAAACTCACTCAGACAGGCTATGATGGCAACAAACAGGTTTTGGATATTGCCAGAATCGATGAGTTATTATTGGAGGTAAAATCAGATCTGGACAAGATTTTTCCGGACAACCGTGTTAGTATTAAACTTAATTTTGCCCCAACAGACTCTAATTTGCTATTAATTGCGTGTAACAAGCCACTTTTAGAGCTGGCAATCAACAATATTATTACAAATGGTGTAAAATACTCTGATAATAATGAGGTTTTTGTAACGCTTTCTGCGAATAATGATGCGATTAAAATTTCTATAAATGATATTGGCATCGGTATTCCGCCAGAAGATATTCCGCACTTATACGAACCTTTCTTCCGCGGTAAAATTGCGGCAAAATATATCGGTTATGGTTTAGGACTTCCTTTGGCTTCCAAAATCATCCGCATGCATGATGGAGAAATACAAGTACAATCGGAACAGAATAAAGGCACGATTGTAACGATTATTTTTAAAAAATCAAAAGACAAAAAGAAGAACATTAAAAATTCTAATGTTGAATCTTAGGAAATTCTAATTTTAAATTAAGACCTCTCTAATTATCAGGTTGTTATTTTGTCTGTATAAACTAAAAGATTATGCATATGAAAAATTTCCTGATACCTACGACTTTAAAAGACGATACAATTTCTGCTGTAAAATCGGCAATCAGCCAGTCAAAAAAATCGGAATGTGAAATTATTTTGATGATGGTTGCTGAAACACCGGATTCATTTTCATCCTCTCATTTTTTACGTGAAATGAGAACCGGACTTACTAAAACCCAGGAAGAAGTTTTAGCAACATGCAGATATTTGATTGATCATACTAAAAACTGCAAACTTAAAATCCATAATCAATACGGACTTTCATTACCTGTTTTTAGAAGGGTGATTGAAAATTTCTCCATAAAATTAGTTATTCTTCCACATTCTTATAAACAGGAAACCAAACGTATCCACCAATATCTCGTACAATTAGCAGGAAATCAAAAATGCCCTATTCTGCATTTGGGTAACGAACAATTCAAAGATTTCAGTAAAGCACTTTATATAGAAACCAGCAACGCTAATGTGCATGTTAAGGATGTACAGCAGTTTTTAAACGAAAATTTCTCTTATGAAATTGTAAGCCAGACTTCAAAAACTGAAGATTACGAAAATATAGCTCCTTTATCTGAAGCAATTTCAAAATACGAGATTGATTTATTAGTTGAAACCCGCAAAGGAGAAAAAATCAAATTCAAAAAAGTAAAAAAACAGCATATTAATGAGAAACTGGGACTTCCGGTACTTTCATTATACGAAGAGCTGGTTTAGATTTTTTCTTAGTGTTTAGTCCTTAGTAAATTAGTCCTTAGCTGTTTACTTTGTAACGACTATTAGCTTTGAATTGTACTAAATTTTCGCTGGATCAAATTTTTTGAAGGTGAAAGATAAAAATATTGTATTAGTTATATAAAAAACTTATAACTGATTACTAGTTACTAAGGACTAGCTGAATAATAATTTAAAACCGAAAATATGTTATTAAAGAAAAGAATACCAATGAAGTACGTTCTCGGGAAAATTAAAGTAGAACTTGCACTTGTAGCCGCATACACTATAGTATTTGAGATTTTTCACCACTATTTTGTTACGCTTCCCGTAGATATTCCAATAGCTATTCCAACCATGATTGGAACCATTATATCGTTGTTATTAGCTTTTAAATCGAACCAGGCTTATGACAGATGGTGGGAAGCCAGAATTGTGTGGGGAGCTGTTGTAAATGATTCAAGAACGTTAATTCGTCAGGTCCTGACATTTTACAAAGACCCTGATTTTTCTGTTGAGGCCAGTGAATTTAAGGAGAATTTTGCTAAAAGGCAGATAGCATGGTGTTATAGCTTAGGACAATCACTTCGAAATAAGGATGCAATAAAGCCGCTCAAAGGCTTGTTAAGTGAAGAAGAAATAAAGTATATAAAAAATCACCAAAACGTACCAAATGCTATTTTAATGCTGCATGCAAGAGATCTTCGAAATGCAAAAAATGATAAGCGTATTAATATGTATCAACAAGTAGAAATTGATAACACACTTTCGAGATTATGTGATGAAATGGGTAAATGTGAACGAATTAAGAATACTATTTTCCCAACAACCTACAGTATGTATATTCGATTAACACTGTGCTTGTTTATTTTATTACTGCCTTTTGGCTTAACAAGTGTATTGAGCTGGTTTGCAATTCCGTTAATTACGGCTATTGCCGGAGCTTTCTTTTTAATCGAGAAAATGGCGATTCATTTGCAGGATCCTTTCGAAAACAGGCCAACAGATACGCCTGTTACGACTATTGCAAATACAATCGAAAAAAATATTAAACAAATGCTGAATGAATATCAAAGCGAATTCGATATCATTAAAGAATTTGATTTAAAAGAAGAATCAAAAAAAGCGGAGAGTAACGCTTATTACGTATTATAAATTAATTCTTGGTTTTAATTGTTGACCGGACAGTAAGTAGTTGTACTGTCCGGTTTTGTTATCTTTAAGCAAAGTACTTATAAAGTTTGCTGAGCCAGTTTGCCTAATGTTTGGATGGAATGTCTTAATTCATTTGTCCATGGCAAGCCAAAACTCAGTCGCATGCAATTTGAAAATTGATCCTGAAAAGAGAAAATTCGTCCTGGTGCAATGCTGATATTATGTTTCATGGCCAAATGATAAAATTCGGCAGTATCTATTTTTTTATCAAGTTCTGTCCAAAGGAAAAAACCGCCCTGAGGCTGGCTAACTTTTGTACCTTTTGGGAAAGATTCTAAAATCGTATTGATATAATTATTACAGTTATAATTGAGGATCTGGCGAATTTTACGAAGATGATTTTCATATCGCCCATTTTTTAGAAAATCGCCTACAACTTCATGCGTAATGGTAGGAGAGGAGATGGTGTGATATAATTTCGTCCTCAAAATTTCTTTTTTAAACTTCCCCGGAATAACCCAGCCTACGCGATATCCCGGTGCTAAAGTTTTAGAAACGGAACTACAGCACATTACAATTCCGCTCTTATCGTATGTTTTACAGTTAGTTGGCCTGGCTGAGCCAAAATACAAATCGCCATGAATATCATCTTCAATCAACGGAATATTGTGTAATTCCATCAAACGAACAACTTCTTCCTTATGTTCGTTTGGCATCATACTTCCTGATGGATTACTGAAATTACTCATCAATACACAGGCTTTTATTTTTTTTGTTGAGATTGCTTTTTTTAAGGCTTCCAGTTCAATTCCGGTGGTTATATTGGTTGGTAATTCCATTACGTGAAGGCCTAATGATTTGGCCAGCTGCAGTACACCAAAATAAACCGGACTTTCTGTAATAATTGTATCGCCCGGTTTTGTTACGGCCATCAAACAATGCGAAATAGCACTTACACAACCGGGAGTGGTAATAATGTCCTCTTCTGTTAAAGTACCGCCCCAGTTAAATGACCAGCGGGCAATTTCTTTTCTAAGATTAACATTGCCCTGCATTTCTTCATAACTGGTTCCGCTATTTGGCAGCTGTCGCATTGCCTGAATCATGCCTTTATTGAGTTTTGCTATGGGAAGAAGTTCATTCGAAGGAAAACCTAACGAAAACATCGTAACAGTAGTATTTGTCATATTTCCGTAAACCAGATCGATTAAATCTTCACGGTCAATATTTTGAGTGGTCAGAATAGGGGAGCTGGGAGTTGGCTCAGGGACACTTCTTGCCGAAATATTGCTTACATAATAACCTGATTGCGGTCTTGATTCGATTAGCGACCGGCTTTCAATTTCGTAATACGCTTTGCTTACGGTACTCATGCTGTAGCCTGTTTCTGCACATACTTCTCTAATCGAAGGCAATTTATCCCCAACGCTTAAAAGACCCGATTTTATTTGTTTTTCGATAACATCAGCAAACTGTAAATAGAGGTAATTTGAATTTTTCATAAAAAAAACTGTTCTGCTGCAATTTACAAAAACTGTATCTGTATTGCTGTTTTATTTTTAAGAAATTTGCTCTATCAAAATATCAAACAAAAAATCCCATGAAAACAACCAAATATTATTTAGCTGCGATTACAGCTTACACGACCTGGGGTTTTTTCAGCCTTGTGTTAAAACCAATACATGAATATGCTTCGCTGGATATTTTATTCTATCGTGTTTTTAGCTGCAGCATTTTAATGCTGTTGATTTCATTTGTCTTTAAGCGAAAAAAAATAAATCAGACAATTGAAGTTTTCAGGACTTTACCATCTTCCAAAAAGGTAAGTGCAATTTTACTGAATATTGGCGGGAGTTTTTTTCTGATGGCAAACTGGTTTACTTTTATTTATGTCATGAATCATGTTAGTGTAAAAGCAACCTCGCTGGCTTATTTGGTTTGTCCCATTTTAACAACTTTGCTGGCCTATTTTATTTTACATGAAAAACTGAAAAAAACACAATGGCTCGCAGTTGGATTAAGTATTTCAGGCTGTTTGTTGTTATCCTATACTGATATTATGGATATGTTTTTTAGCATCATTATAGGATTTACATATGCTTGTTACTTAGTAAGTCAGCGTGTGAATAAAGGTTTTGATACCTTTATTGTACTGACATTTCATATTACGCTGGCTGCTTTATTTTTATTACCGTTTTATCCGGTGTACAGTGGTCCTGTACCTACAGAGTTCACTTTTTATTTTTGTATTGAAACGATAGCCATATTTTTTACAATCATACCATTGTTCCTGAATTTATATGCACTATCGGGAATCAATTCTTCAACAGTCGGAATGTTGCTGAATATCAATCCAATGATTGCTTTTGGGTTGGCTTGTTTCGTTTATAAAGAGAAAATTACGCCATTGCATATCCTGGCATACAGTATTATTTTTATGGCTGTACTTGTTTTCAATTCACACCATATTTTTTCCAGGAAGCAAAAAAGTATAGTTGGAGCTAAAAATTAAAATATAGAAATTAAATATTTGTCCGGAGGATTTATCAGCTGTCCGGACTTTTTTTCAAGGATTTTAACCCTATTTTTGTATTTCAAAAAATAAGTAATATGTTGTTTCTGATTTTAAGTATTATTTGCAGTGTTACAGTTGGTATAATTTTTAAATTAACCCGTCATTATAATTGTAATCCGGTGCAGATTGTTGCTTTTAATTATGTATTTGCACTCTTATTTTGCTACTTAACTTATACTCCAAATCTGGATGAGGTTTCCAAAAATGATCCATGGAATATTTATGCCGCGGTAGGGATTTTGCTGCCCGTTATTTTTCTGTTCTTAGCAGCTTCTATCAAACACATGGGAATCGTAAAAACTGACGCTGCTCAGCGTTTATCTCTTTTTATTCCGATCCTTGCAGCCTGGTTTATTTTTAAAGAAGAATTTAATTCTTATAAAATAATTGGACTTGCGGTTGGCTTTTTAGCTCTTTTATTTATTTTGAGAAAACCTTCCGAAAACCAACAGAATAAGTGGTTTTATCCTGCGATTGTTTTATTAGGTTTTGGAGTAATCGATATTCTTTTCAAACAAATTGCACTTTACAGCACTCTGCCATATACCACTTCTTTGTTTTTAGTTTTTAATATTGCATTGGTTGTCACTTTGTTTATTGTGATCTATGATTTTGTTTCGAAAAAAGTAAAACCAGAACTTAAGAATATCCTTTTTGGAGGATTGGTCGGACTTTTTAATTTTGGAAACATATTGTTTTACCTTAAAGCGCACAAAGCATTTTCTGAAAATCCTTCTACTGTTTTTGCAGGAATGAATATGGGGGTTATAGTTTTAGGAAGTATCGTTGGAGTACTTTTTTTTAAAGAGAAATTATCCAAAATGAACTTTTTAGGTATTATTTTGGCCTTAATTGCAATTATTTTTATTGTTTTTTCTCAAATTAAGTAAATTTTTCTAACCTATAATGCCTTAATTTACAATGTCTTTGTAAGTTTTTTTGCTTTTTTTAAAAAATAACTATACTAATTCTATAGAATTTATAAAATATATTTATAAATTTGCCATAACAATGAAAAACTATAATCGAAATATGATGTCTTTCAAATGCAGCTTAGCGATGTGCTGCATGTTGAATCATGTCCTGAAATGGCGTTAATAGAGAAAGTACTTGTTAGTTATTTTTTTTTTTAAGCCTTTCATACCCATGAAAGGCTTTTTTTGAATTTATTTAAAAACATAGATATGAGATCAAATAAATACACTAATACGCATATGCGATGTATTCTTACGAAGATTCCATGTTGTATTTATAGCAATTAAGTGCAGAAAATGCATCCATCCTCTTTTGCCAATGAGGAGAAGAATTTAAAATATAAAATTTCAAAATCAATTGAATCAAATCTTAAACTAAAAAAATATGAGCCTGGAAATAATTAAACAGAATCCTTTTCAGTCAATGATTGACCGTTTTAATATTGCAGCCGATATCTTAAACCTTGATGAATCGATCAGACAGAAATTGCAGAAACCAGAAAAGCAAATTGTTGTAAATTTTTCGATCACACTTGATAACGGCACAACTAAAAACTTTGAAGGATACCGTGTTATTCACAATACAGCCTTAGGGCCGTCTAAAGGAGGCATTCGTTATGATACAGCTGTAAACCTTGATGAGGTAAAAGCACTGGCAGCCTGGATGACGTGGAAATCTGCCGTAACCGGAATTCCGTTTGGTGGAGCAAAAGGTGGAATTATTTGCGATCCGAGAGAACATTCTAAAACAGAATTAGAGAAAATTACCAGAGCATACACAAAAGCATTAGCAGATATTTTTGGTCCTGAAAAAGATGTTCCTGCACCGGACATGGGAACAGGTCCTGACGAAATGGGCTGGCTAATGGATGAATTTTCTTTGGTTCACGGGAAAACCATTCATGCTGTTGTGACAGGGAAACATTTGCATTCCGGAGGTTCTTTAGGAAGAGTAGAAGCTACAGGGAAGGGAGTAAGCATTATTACGCTTCTGGCGCTTCAAAAATTAAAACTGAGACCGGCAAGATCGACAGTTGCCATTCAGGGATTTGGAAATGTGGGCTTGCATTCGGCTTTGTTTTTATATGAAAAAGGATTAAAAGTTGTGGCTGTCAGCGATGTTTCAGAAGCTTTCTATAATCCGGATGGACTTAACATTCCGGAACTGATTTTATATTATAACCTGAATAATAAGAGTATTAAAGGATACCCCAATTCGGTAGCTATTAAGCATGAAGAATTATTGCTTTTGGAAGTTGATGTACTAATCCCGGCAGCAAAAGAGGATGTTATTACACAGCAAAACGCAAACGATATTAAAGCTAAAATTATTGTAGAAGGGGCAAATGGTCCGGTTGCCTCAGATGCAGATCAGATTTTACATCAAAATAATGTTTTGGTTGTACCGGATATTCTGGCAAATGCAGGAGGAGTAACGGTTTCTTATTTCGAATGGCTTCAGAATTCACTTTTGGAATCCTGGAGAATTCATCAGATTAATAAACGTTTGGAAGATATACTCGAAAAAGGTTTTGAAACTGTTTTTAGAATTGCTGACAAACATAATGTTACCCCTAGAATTGCAGCCTACATTATTGCTTTGCAAAAAGTGGCAGACACACAATCTGTAAAAGAAGTAGCATTTAAAGCACCAAAATTCAAACAGAATTAAACATTGAAACCATTAAGTAAAAAGAACGTTTTCATTAGTTGTTAGAAATAGTAATTAATGAAAATGTCTTTGACTTAAATATTGAATTGAATTATAAATAAGTTATTTATCAGTCAAAAAGTAATTTTTAAAAATGGAACATATTCATTTTCTGGCGTTTGCTATGCCTGCGTTTTTCATTTTTTCATTTTTAGAATATAAGCTCGCAAAGCGCAGAAAGCAACCTGAGATTTTTAATTATGAAAGCTCAGTTTCAAACATTAGCATTGGTATTGCAGAAAGACTAATTAATCTCTTTGTTGCAGGAAGTTTTTATCAGCTGTATTATTTTATATATAATCACTATCGGCTTTTTGATATTCCCAGCAATGTCTTTGTATGGTTTGCCTTGATTTTAGCGACTGATTTTGTTTGGTACTGGTATCACAGGCTAGGACATGAAGTTAATTTTTTCTGGGCAGCACACATCGTGCATCACCATAGCGAAGAGTTTAATTTTACCGCTGCAGCCAGAATCACCACTTTACAGGCAATTGTAAGAACAGGGTTTTGGTGTGTTCTTCCTCTCGTTGGATTTCATCCTGTTATGGTTATTACCATGCTGATTGTGCATGGAGCTTATTCTTTTTTTACACATACACAGCTTATCGGAAAAATAAGGTGGCTTGAATACGTTTTTGTAACACCATCAATCCACGGTGTCCATCATGCATCTGATGAAAAATACCTGGATAAAAATTACGGTGACATGTTTACTTTTTGGGACCGTATTTTTGGGACTTTTCAGGAGGAGGAAGAGAAACCAAAATACGGTTTAACCCATCCGTTAAAAAGTTATAGTTTTTTGTGGCAGCATTCGCATTATTACTTCGAGATTTATGAATTATGGAAACGATCCAAAGGATTTAAAGCCAGATGGAATGCTGTTTTTGGAAGTCCGGCCCATATGGATCAGGATATTCGGCCCATGTTAGAAAAACGTTTTTTGCAGGATAAAAGCAATCGGCATCAAAGGCTTAGATTTCGTAATTATCTCTATATACAATTAGGAGTCTGTACTTTATTCTTAACTGTTTTTACTTATTATTTTGAGTTTTTAAATCTTTTGGATAAAATTTTTGTTTTGTCTTTTATTCTAATTACACTGATAAATTGCGGTGCTTTATTGGAACAGCGAAAATGGATGTATTATCTCGAATATGGCCGGATATTTATCGTAACCACTTATTTTTTATACGAAGAAAATTTACTGACATTTTTATTTGTTCCGATTGCCATTATGATTTTTGCAGAACAATTGTTTTCGCTGAGTAAACATTATCAGAAAGTGGTGCTTCAGTTGGAAAGTTCAGAGTAAGGAAATGTAAGTTTTAGTAAACAGAAAATTAGCATTATAAAGGTTTCTCTCTCTATTTTTTTAAGTTCTAAATTTTATTTAATGTTCTGTATCGTGTGAGCGATAGGAGCAAATTACCGAAGTAATGCGGATAGCGCGACAGCATCGCGATAAGAGGGCGAATAACCACAATGTAGCTTTGCCCTCTTATCGGGATGCTGGCACACCCTGAATGTGATTTAATTATACCCGGTTATAATCGCCTTTCCAGTGCTTTATCGCCTTTTTTATATCGTCTCCAGAAAGGTTTTCTGTAATCGCGCGTTCCATTAGCGGTAAAAACTCAGCATCAGGTGCAAAGCGGAATGCAAATATCTGATCGTCTGTAAATTTGTGTTCAATGGTTTCAAATCGGGTTCCGGTAAGTACAAAATAACGGTATCGAAGCTCCAGTTTAACAATTCTGTTTTGTAAGATCAAGGCATAATGCTGGCGCAGCATAAACGCGAGGCAAAACAGGAATATAAAAACTACAGCAATGAAACCCCAGATTAAGTGTTGGGGAGTGGTAAACGCAAAATAAATGCTAAAAGCCAGAAAAACAATCAGAACAGGGTAATAGATGAAATGATGTGGTGTATAAAATCGAATATGATTTTGATAAGATTGCACTTTCATGATAGGTTTTGTTTTTGGTGAAACGTAAAAAAGCTATTTAAAAAAATAGCTTTTTTCCAAAGAAATGAACAACCAATACGGTAAAGTACTGTTTTTCGGTATTATTTTTTATCTAAAGCCTCTTTAAGCTGTTTAGCATGCTGTAGGTGCGCAGTTAATGCAACCACATTGTTTGAAGCCCATGCTTTAATTTCTGCATCGTTAGCAGTTTCAGATGCTTTAGTAAATTTATCTATTGCTTTTTCATGCCCGTCAACCATCATATCGGCAAACTTCTTGTCAAAATCAACTCCTGTTTTTTCGTTAAGTTTATCGTATTCATCTTTACCTTCTTCAGTAATTGAAGTTGGCAATGAAAAATTACGCTTATCAGCGATGGCTTTAACTTCTGCAGTTGATTTTGTATGCTCATCAACCAGCATTTTACCAAATTTTTTAACTTCAGGATTGGTACTTTTTGTTTGGGCAAGTTTTCCAATTTCAATTTCAGCCAGATTGATTTCTGCTGCATCCACTAAAAATTCAGAATCATCTTCTTTAGAATCTATAGAGTCAAATTTTGCTTCGTTTTGATCCTCTGCAACTTCTTTTGGATCTTCTTGTTTTGCTTCATTTTTACAAGAGTTTAAACTCAGTAAAACAATTCCTGCTCCTAAAACTACTTTGCTTGCTAAAAGTATCTTTTTCATGATTTTTTATGTTTAAAATTTATGATGGTAAAATTATTTAAACATAAAATAAGATGTTTTACACTTTGATTTGATAATGTTATATCATTCAAACTTTAAGGGAATGACTAATGATTTTCCATTCATTGAGTTTTGATTCAAAAGTTTTACTGGCGTTAGCGGGACTTGTAGAAGGCAATGTGATGAGGTCATACTTGTTTTCTACTGACACATATTTTCTAAAAAAGGCAGCTGCTTTCTGCCCATTGAAGAAGATGGTTGTAATGTTTGGATGCTCTTTTAGAAAAAGCTCAAAATCATTTGTTACTTCATTTTTAATAGCACTGTCAAGACTGCCTATTCTTTCACAAAATTGCAGAACGTCCCATAAGGCAATGTTGTTTTTGATTAAAAGATTTTTCCTTGTTTCATAATCTTTAGAAAAATCTTCATTTAAAATTTCAAACATAAAGCGCCAGAAGTTGTTTTGTGGATGACCGTAATATTGTTGTATCTCCAATGACTTTGTACCCGGCATTGTTCCTAAAATTAAGATCGTGGCATTAGTTGGAGCGATAGGAGCAAAAGAAAAACTTTCCATATTTCATTTATTTAAAAGCAAGTAGAAGTAATTATAAAACAAATCTGAAAAATTATATAACATTTTTGAAGGTGTTTTAAGCGAATTTTGAAATTCCATATTAGAAGAAAAATACTGCAAATCAGTTCTTGAGGTATAAAAATAGTTTTAGAATTTTAAATCCGAGCAAAAATGAAAATAGTAACTATACATAACGATAAAATTGAAAATATATTCGAAGAACTAACCGAAAGTTTAGGAGGTAAGATAATTTTTGATTCAGATGAATATGGTTTAGAAGTCAGCAATAATTTTGCCAAAGGTACTATTGTAGGATCTTCTTTCGGCGATGCTGTTTCCTGTTTACAATTTGATATGGTTTTTTCTGAAGATGTGAGAATCTGTATCGGAAATCCGGATATCTCCCCGGTATATTTCGCTTATTGTTCAAAGGGAAATTTAGCACATAGTTTTGGAATGTCGGGTGTTGAAAGAAAACTGAAAAAGTTTCAGACTGCTATAGTTTCATCCAGACAAAATGAAGATAATATTTTGTTTTTTGAAAAGAATACCAATACAAAAGTGACTTTAATCGTGGTTGGGACTCAAAATGCTGATGCTGCTGAAAATAATTTTTTGAATCGTAAAGTAAAAGAAACTTTTTTCGAAAAGAACCCTTCAGGTAATTTTTTCTATGTAGGTTCTTATAATTTAAAAATAGCCGAAAAAATTGAGGAATTAAATGCCGTTACCGAAACCGGAATTGTTCGTAATCTATTAAAAGAAGGCATTCTGAAAATTATTCTGGCAATGGAAATCCAGCAGCATTCGGATGATATGAATAACTGCTTAAAAGAATCTGGCTGCCTTACATTAAAAGAGATGGAAGAAATAAAAAAGCTTTCAGATCTTATAAAAGAAAGTCCGGAAGAACCATTTACTATAAAATCTCTTAGCAAACTTTCTGGCTTGTCACCTAATAAGTTACAGGAAGGTTTTAAGATGATTCATGACAGAACGGTAAATGATTTTATCACGCATATGCGAATCTTAAAAGCCGAATTTTTAATTAAAAACTCTGATCTGAATATTTCTGAAATAGTGTATTGTATCGGTTTTACCAGCAGAAGTTATTTCTCTAAAATCTTCAAACAAAAATTTAATTGTAGTCCAAAGGAATATAAATTCAGTCAAAATCAGCTGGCTATAACGGCTTAATATCTTTTTGAATATTGATCCTTCTGCAAGGACAAGTTTTTGAAGGAAATAAAAATACGGAACATAAGATTCTCTTTGAAAAAGTCAATTATAAATAAATGCTCTGGATTTTAGCTTAATAAGAGCTAAAATCCAGAGCATTTTACAATTAATCAAATTTTATATTCTACTTTATAAAACTTTGTTCCAAAATAAATAGTTAAATTATTAGCCAATAGCATCAACCACAACTTCTTCATTAGTAACATCAGAAAGGTTTATGACGGTTTCTATAAGGGGAAATGTGAATAAGCCTGGAGGAAATTCCCTAACTTTTTAGTTTAAAATAGATATCTTCACAAATAATCCTAAATGATTGCTATAGGAAAGCAGTTTTTTAAACAGTTTCTCCACTTTTTTTGTTTTACCAATTTTATATAGGATGTTTATAAACTAAAAAGTACAAATTGTAAACGAAGAAGAGGGAAGACCAAAATCATCTTTGTTTTTATAACGGTATAAAAGTCCATCATTACTTAAATCACTTTCAATAGATTTTACAGTAGTAATTTATTTCGGATACATGTCGTCAATAAAACCATAGTTTTCCATTAAAAGTATAGAAGTATCAAGCTCATCTGAACCATATGACTATGTAAAAGCCTGAACTTGCTCTCTCCAGGCATTTTTCATAATATCTTCTTTTATTGCAGCAGCTAAAGGTTCCCATTTCTCGGTCTCCTTTGTCTAAGCTGGTTGATTTGTATTAGTTACTTCTGTACCGAATACTTATATATAAAAGTGCAATTTTATATAATTCAGATATTTAGTCAATGTTAAATATAAATGTGTTCAAATAATGCCTTTAATTAATTGTTTTTTTTTTAAAACTAAAATAGTAGTTAACGCCAAATCCAATGACATATTGTGTACTTATAGTTGCATCTTTGTCGAGTTTGTTTAATGCTTTACCTAAATCGACGTTATTGAGATATAAATTTATAGCTAACGACTGGGAGTTGTCATCTGAAATATCTACGACATAACCAACACCAATTCCTAACGAATGTTCATTAGCAGAGGCTTTACTTTTTTTCTCAATAGGGGAAGACAAATTATTAGGGTTTCTTATAGCAGAATTCTCTGTGGCCTCAATAGTAGCAAAAGTGTATTTTGGAAGAATCTGAATATACCCATCACCACTATCTTTATTGCCAAGAATAAATTTAGGGCAAAAACTATAATTTACGGAAGATATTTTTGTAGAATATACTGAGGTAATTATTCCAGATTCATCTCTGTTGGTAACATCTTCAAGGGCTCCTAACATAAAACTGATTTCTATTTCCGGCTTAAAGTAATAGAAAATTTTATATTCTGCTCCAAGCTTAAGGTCACCAAAACCGCCATTATCAAAAGAAGTATCAATATAACCTGAAACTCCAACCAAAGGTCTAATTTTTTGAGCCAATAAGCTGCTAGAGGATACTAATAAAAAAAGGGCTAAAATATTCTTCATTGTTGCTATTTACCAATTACCCAACCTAATGTGAAATTTATCACAGGAACAAAATTGGCTGTTCGATCATTTGTTCCAAAGTTATAACCTGCACCTCCTATTATATTTATATTAAAACCACTACCATAGGTTCGCTGTAATCCCCAAATTGGTGCAATTGTTAATCCATCATAAATGCTCACATACTCTGAGTTACCAATAGGCTTAAAATAATA
The DNA here is from genome assembly GCF_027111255.2 of Flavobacterium flavigenum. Classification (NCBI taxonomy): domain Bacteria; kingdom Pseudomonadati; phylum Bacteroidota; class Flavobacteriia; order Flavobacteriales; family Flavobacteriaceae; genus Flavobacterium; species Flavobacterium flavigenum. Next base: position 4,791,210 of record NZ_CP114285.2, read on the forward strand.
ACTTCCACTTAGTGCAACGAAGTTTGCGGAATTATTTTGTGTGTTTTTACCTTTTGAATTTCTTTTTTCAAGGTTATAATAGTATCTAAATTCTTCTCGTATGTAAGGAGAAAGCAACAGTTTAGTTCTAGAGTCATTATTATGAGCAAAACCAGCGCTAAGGTTTAAGTCAGTTGATAATGATGTATTTCTACTTATTTTTTTTTCATATGTTATGCCTGGAGTAAGAATATTGATTTTAAACTGATTATTTTCTAAATTATTATCCTGAGCATTCAAATTCACAAAAAATAGCAATAATGCTGAAATTGGGATATATCTTTTCATTTTTTTTAATTTAAGAACCAAGTCAATTATATCGACTTGGTTCTTTTATTTATAAATTTGTTTATTACTTACCTAAAACTAATCTTCTGCCTTTCCATACATTGTTATGAAGAGCGGCTCCATAAATATCTGCTCTAACATTTGTATATTTTGTAGATCCTTGTAATCCATTTAAATAATCTTCAGTACCATCATAACTTGATTTGTAAGTCAGAAGAAAATTGAAATCAAAATAATGAGTAATGGCATTTTCATTATTGCTTGTCCATTTCAATCCTTGTGTTGATATTATAGCTTTATTTGAAAGTGGATTTACGGCAATTACTTTATATAATTGGTCACCCTTCTCAACTTTATCAGCAACATCTTTTAAAGCAGGATTATAGGATTTAATTTTACTAAAAGCTTCTTTTACTGCCAAGTCTACAATTTGATTATAAACTTTATTCGCATCATATTTCACAGTGAATAAATCTTGTCTAAGTATATGAACGGTTATTTCTTGAGGAGAAGTTCCAACATAAGGAAAATTTGCTGCCCCACTTGGAAATTCTATCATTTGTTTACCTGAACCAGCATATTTCACACCGTTTATTTCTATAAAAAAGTTTTCATAATTATATTTTGCTGCATTATAAACAGGAACATTAAAATTATACTCATAAGAAATATCATTAACCCCTAATTCGATTTGAGTTGCATAAGATTTTTGCCAACCTGAAACGCCTAAAATCTTAACTCTTTTTTGGAATCTTGCACTACAACCCAATGATGAAAAGATAAAATAATCTTGGTTCCAAAACTTAATTTTGATTCGACGACCATCACCATAATCTTCAGTGTCGACTTCAGTTTCTCCAAATATTTTTTCAAAAAAGCCATCTTTATCCACTCTGGAAATAGGTAAATTTGATTTGACTAACTTAGGAGTAGGAAATGGATTTGTGCTAGGTGGTATATTTGGAGTAGGTACTACTAAAAAGGGTCTGTCTCCAGGAAGGTAAAATGAAATACCTTCATCAACCTGGCTTAATTCAGCTATCCTTTTAGTTAGGTTATTTCTTTTTGAAGTAGAACTCAAACGGTTTAAATAGTTATACAATTTTTGCTTATCTTTTTCTAAACAGAAATATAATCCATGCTCAGTATATTTATATAAACTATCTCCAACTATCAATTCTCTATCCTCGTTTAATATTGCCGCGAAGCTAGGATCTTGTATTAAATCATCTTCAATGTCAAACTCTTCATCTTCAGAGATATCAGTAGTAAGTCCATACTCTGAATTTATTTTTTGTTTTTTTGTTTTCTTTGCTTTTACAAATTCCTCTATAGATTTAGTGTCATTTTCATCAAAGATAGGAGTTAATGATTTAAAGCCCCTCTCTTGAATTGTTCTGATTTCATTATTAAAATTATTTTGAACTTCTACATCATTTTGATATGAAGTTAGAATGTTTTTTAATTTATTTATATTTTCAATTTTAATAGTTCCATCTACAATTTCATAATTATCATGAAGACTTAAAATTTCTTCTTTTTTATCATTTTCAAAATCATTTTGACAGCTAGTCATTAAAATTAAAATAGTAAATGGAATAATTTTTAAAAATTGCATTTTTTTTAATTTATTTTCCAGAAGTATATTTTTATACATAAGATTTATAAGTTTTTATTAGTTTAAATTATTTGAGGATTCTGGGACTATATTAATCTTAATATAATCCCAGAATCCTCAAATAACAACAGAAGTTTTTTCATAATTATTAATGTAGTAAATTTCTATATTTAGTTAACGCAAATATATACTTTATCTTTCAATAATAACTGGTTATATGAATTATCTGATATATTTATTTAGCAGATTTTAAACACACAGGATACTTACCCAATAGCGAAGAATTACATTCTAAAGGATAACTATGTTTTGATTTTGTGGAGTGTATTTGGTTTTGCATTAATACTAACTTAATTTATATATGAATAAAATTGCTCCAGCATAACCTAATTCAGATATATTGGAGCAATTCTTTATTACAATATCTTTTCAAAGATATTTATTTTTTGTTATGAATAATCAAACTCTTTTTTTTATTTTTTTAAATTTAATAATTCTACACCAACAGACAAATCATCTTCCAAATCGGTAATATTCTAAATCCGGATGTGTTTTGTTTTTTATAGAATGCAAAACAGAATTCATGGCCATAACGCTAAAAGTGATTCCATTACCGCCAAATCCTAAAATGTAGTGTTCGTTTACATCAGGATCTGGTTTTCCAAAGTAGGGCAGGCCGTCTTTGGTTTCGCCAAAAGTACCAGCCCATGAATAATCTATTTTAAAATTAATTTTCGGGAATTTTTTTTGAAATTTATGTAAAAGAAACTGTTCTTTTCTGGGCAGAAACTTGTCACGTTTTACAGCATCCTTAAAATCTTCATCTCCACCGCCCATAATGATTCGATTGTCAGCAGTAGTCCTAAAGTAGAGATACGGTTTTGATGTATCCCAGAAGATACAATTTTTAAACGCAGTAGATAATCCGGGTATACTTTCCGATGCAATTACATAAGTGCTTTTTAAGTCCACCACTTTTTCTTTAAGTGTCTCGGTGCTTTCGTAACCGCTGCAGTGGATAATATGATTTGCTGTTATGGTATATTTATTTTGCGTGCGGGCAATCATTTTTTCTTTTTGATTTTCGGTCGAAACAATGTTTGTACGGTCAAAAATCTGCATTCCTTTTTCTTCGCAATAAACATATAAATCTTGCGCAAGTCTGTACGGATCCATCACGGCTGCTGTTTTGGATTCTATGGCTGCAATGGCATTTAATCCGTATTTTTCCAGCTCCCATCTTTCCAGCCAGTTTACATCAAAACCGTGCTCTTTTCGGGCATTAAATTCATTTTTTAAAAACGGAATATCTTTTTTTAAAGAGCAGAAATAAATGCTTTTTTTGAATTCAAAATGGCAGTCGCTTTTTACATCGTCTATAATTTTTCTAATGTCAAAGATGGCTTTTTTTCCGTTGTTATAACTGTCAACAGCGCATTCTGTACCTCTTAAATCTATCAGTTCATGCAGCGGAACATCAATTTCATATTGCAGCAGGGCAGTACTTGCTGCTGTACTTCCGTTGCCAATGTCACGGCGGTCCACAACAACTACTTTTTTTCCTTCATTAATAAGCTGATAGGCAATCAGGGCTCCGGTAATCCCGCCTCCAATGATTAAAATTTCCGTTTCAATATCAGAATCTAATGATGGATAACTAGTATTCATTGCATGTTTCAAGGGCCAGAAACTTTCTGTTGAGCGTAATTTCATGTTTTTAGGGGTTTGGCGTCGATTTTTATATTATTTCGTTTATGCTTATAAATAAGTGTCTTTTTAATATTGCATTTATTTTACTTCACTTTTTCTTTCTTTACTACTGTATTGCTTTTTTCGTTATAAACAGCACCTAGTATTTCTTTTCCTGTTTTGCTGAATATTTTTATTTTCGGCTCTTCATGAGTACCGGTAATGGTTATTGGAAAACCAATAATCCCAAATGGCGGAAGCCCCAATCGCATTCTTAAGTCCAGTAATCCGTTAAAGCTTGTCGTTCCTTTTACAGTTGGTCTAAAACTGGCTACACTGAAAGTAAATGGTTCAAGGTGAATGAGATTTTTATCAATTTTTGATTTGATTTCGATACCTTTCATATCAGGATTGTTTAGCCCATCCTGACCGGTTTTAGAACTTATTCCGTCAAATAATTTGAGGCCTTTGATTTTTACATCGCGCAGATTCAGCGTACCGCCTCCTTCAAGAGATTCGTAAATCGGACTCATATTTCCGTCCAGATCGCCTTTGACTTTGTAATCTACAGAGATAATTCCATGTGCTTTTTCGGCAGCAGTTACCATATCATGAAACATCGGAATTTCTTTATAAGCTCTTTGAACACTGAAATCTTTTGCACGAAAATGTGCATCAAAACGAGCTGAAGTAGGAGATTCATCTGTGTATGATGCATCAACTACCAATGCACAATCAATAATATTAAACACGGCATTTTGCAAATAGAAATTGCCTTTAGAGATACCTGTTTTTCCTTTAAGATCGTTAAAAACGAGACCGTTATATTCAACTTTATCTGCATTTGCGGTAAGGCTCACATCTAAATTTTCAGGTATAATAACAACTCCGCTCATTTTCGGATGATCTTCTTTTGCATATTCTACTTCTAATTTCCGGTCTGTGTTTTCGCCTTTTTCTAAAGCCATAAATTCATCCACATTGATCAGTTTCGATTTCATATTGAAATTACCGCTTAGTGTTCCGCGCGATTCGAGGAAATAATTGATTGTATTCAAAAGGTATCCATTAATATCGAAATCGGATTTTCCATAAGTAGCGTAGAACTTCTCGAACCACATTTTTTCATTCTGAAACCTGAAGTTGCCCTGTTTGATAAAAAATGCCTTCGGAAAAAGTTCTGATGTAGCCTTGATATTTTTTAGTATAATAGTTCCTTTATTATTCAGTTTATCGTACTGTCCGTTTGTGGCATAACTTTGTTTTCCCTGAAGTGAAAGGTCTGCTTTGGCATAGCCGGAAACATCGATTCCTTTTTTCGAGAATACTTTGTAAATATTCCCTACGTTGAGTTCTCCCTTGATTTTTGCATTATAAGCCAGATCACTAAAATCTGAAAGTGCTGCATTTACATAAACAGGATTGCCTTCAAATATAAAAGAGGCAGGCGCCACAGCTATTATCAAATCTTTGTAGGTGCCAGCTTTATTAAGTGCATTGGCCACAAAAGTGATATTGGTAATAGGGTTAGGATAAGAATCTGTTTTAAGCCAGCCATTGCGTAATGAAATTCCGCCGATGGTTTTTGGGAATAATTTTTTTGAAGTACTGAATTTACCCTTTGCCTGAATATTGGTTTTCAAAAGCCCTTTTAGTTCTAAAGTACTTAAACCTATAGCAGCATCTACAGTTGCCAGGTCCAATGCGCCTTTTACACTTGCATCTACATCCATTTCGGCAAAACCTTTGCTTCGTAAATAAGCAGTGAAATAATCTTTTTCGCCTACTTTAAACCTGAAAGTCTTTAGATTCACTAAAAGTTTTTCCATATCCAGTGAAGGCATAATAGCATTCACATTCATTTGAAAATCTGTCAATGGGGCAGGGGCATTCTGATAATCGATGGCGCCTTCATTAACTTTTAGATTAAAAGCCAAATCCGGCTTTTGCTTTTTGGATACATTGTAATTGCCTTTAAAAGTAAAAATCAAATCACTTTTGCCTGAAATTTTGGTTTCTTCAAGCCATGTTAAATATTCCGGAGGCATTACAGATAATAAATCTTTTACTGTAGTATCTTCAGACGCGGCTTTGATATTGATTTTGTATCCATCTCTTAAAATAGTAAATAAACCGGTGAACTTTAAAGGCAGTTTATTGATTTTTAATTCGTTTTTCTGAAGGATGAATGAAAGTGCATTTGTATTTATTCTTGTGATTAAATCGGCACGAAGTTCTTTTTTTCGAAGATAGGCGGTTCTGTCATAATAAAAATCGACTTTATCAATTTTTGCGTCAGTATTAAGGTCGAAAATATCTTCGCTTAAGTTCCCTTTTCCAACATAATTGAAACCTTTTGCATCAACCAGAATTTTAGCCGAGCGGTCGTTATATTTGATATGACAATCTTTAAAATCAATACGTTCCAGGCGAATTGCAGTTCCTTCTTCAGGAGCATTTTTATCCTTTTTTACATCTTTCGGAGCAATATAAATGTTATAATTTGCTTGTCCTTTTTGGTTGACCATTACATTTATATCTGCGTTCGAAACGTATAGTTCATTAATTTTGACTTCATTATCAAATAATAATCTTTTGATATTGATTCCAAAAGAAACCTGTTCAGCTTTCAGCAAAGTATCGTTTTTGAAAGGAGCAGAGCCTGTAAGGGATAAATCATCAAGTGAAACTGTGAGTGAAGGAAAGTGTGTAAAGAAGGAAAAATGGGATTTTGAAAACTCCATTTTACTGTCTAATCTTTCATTGGCAATTTTTTTTACTTCAGAAGCAACAGTTCCCGGGAAAAGCAACGGAATCAAAAAAAGTAACAGCAAAATACTTGCTATTACTATTCCTGAAATTTTTGCTGTTTTAAAGGCAATATGTTTGAAGTTGGAATTCATGCACGCTAACTTTATTTATTCTTTTTTTTGTCCTCTTCAGCTTTTTCGGCTGCTTCCTCTGCTTTTTTCTTTTCTTCTTTCAATTTTTCTTCCTTCTCTTTCTCCGCTTTTTCCTGCTGTTCTTCCTTTTTTTCTTTTGCTTCTTCCAGCTTTTCTTTCTTCTCTTTTTCTTTTTTCTTAAAGTAGCCTCTTAACAAAAAGTTACTTTTGGCAGCTTCCATATTTTCGCTGAACCCTTTCGTGCCTTTTTCAAGGTTATCAAGCGTCTTGTCCATTGCATTTGCCATGCCCGGATCGCTAATTAATTTTGACAGTGCTCCGTTACCATTATTCATGCTGTGACTGAAAATCGCCAGTTCTTCGGAAATTACGCTTACATTATCCATGCTTTTTTTGACGGTTTTCATAATATCGCTCATTTCTACACTGCTCACTGAAGCAATTTGACCATTATTTTCAATTACCATTTGTGACTTTACACCCGGAGTTATGGTAAGTACTTTATCACCCATCAGTCCGTCAGATCCAATACTTGCCCTTGCATCCGTTTTAATAAATTCGCGGACATCATCTTTAATGACCATTCCTACTACGACGGTGGAATCATTCACCAGCTGAATTTCGTCTATAGTCCCAATATTGATTCCGGAAAATCGTACATTATTACCAACCTCCAATCCGCTTACAGTTTTAAAACTAGATGTAATTCGGAATGTAGATCCAAAAAGATTTTTTTGTTTTCCGATAAAGTAAACTGCCAGTATAAAAAGCAGTAAACCTATTGTTACAAACATTCCTAATTTCCAGGTATATCCAGATTGCTTCTTCATGATCTTTGTTTTTGGTTTTATATTTTTATTCAAAGAATGAGCGTACCCATTCGTCTTCACTTTTTTCTAATTCTTCGTAAGTTCCTTCTGCCTGTATTGTACCTTCTTTTAAAACGATAATGCGGTCAGCGGTTAGTTTTGCACAAGGCATATCGTGTGTAATAATGATTGCAGTGGTTTTTTGCTTTTGTTTGATATCTAATATCAATTCGCTGATTTCTCTTGATGTAATTGTATCTAATCCCGTTGTGGGCTCATCATATAAAATAATTTCAGGCTTTAAAATGAGAGTACGTGCCAGGCCTATTCTTTTGCGCATTCCTCCTGATAATTCAGATGGCATTTTGTCAATTGCATCGGCCAGTCCTACACTATCCAGGGCTTCTATAACTTCCTTCTCAACTTCATCTGCACTCAGATCTCGATTGTGTTTTTTAAGGGTAAAAGCAAGATTTTCTCTTACTGACATTGAGTCATATAAAGCACCGCTTTGAAACAAAAATCCAATTCTGACCCTCATTTCATTGAGTTCCTTTTTTTTAAGTTCCAGCACATTTTCATCAAAGACTTTTATTTCGCCTTTATCAGGTGTGATAAGTCCGACAATGCATTTTATGGTTACCGATTTTCCAGAACCTGATCGTCCTAAAATGACTAAGTCTTCGCCTTTGTTCACGGTGAAATTTACTCCTTTTAAAACCTGGTTATCCTTACCAAAAGTTTTATGCAAATTTTTGATTTCGATTATGGGAGTTTTTTTAACCGCATTGGTTGTTTGTTCTGTATTTTCTTTTTCCTTAATCATCTTAAAAAAATAAATCGGTTATCTGAACGGCAAGCATATCAATAATAAAAATCGAAAGAGAAGCTGTCACAACTGCAGAGTTTGCAGCCTTTCCGACGCTTTCGGTCCCGTTGGAAGCATTGAATCCTTTATAACATCCAATCATTCCAATAAAAAATCCAAAGAAAAAAGTCTTTATAGTGGCCGGAATCAAATCCAGAAATTCAAGTGACTGAAATATCTTTGTAATGTATCTGTAAAAGCTCATGTCACCATGTATATTGACACCTATATAACCTCCGAAAACTCCAATAGCATCTGCAAAAAACACAAGAATGGGAACCATTAAAGTGGTAGCAAGGATTCGGGTAACGACTAAATAATTATAAGGGTTAATAGCCGAAACTTCCATAGCATCAATTTGTTCGGTCACTTTCATAGAACCTAATTCTGCCCCAATTCCGGAGGATACTTTTCCCGCACAAATCAAAGCGGTGATTACCGGAGCAATTTCACGGATTAAGGAAAGAGCCACCATACCCGGCAGCCATGATTCTGCGCCAAATTTTACTAAGGTAGGTCTTGATTGTAAAGTAAGTACCAGTCCCATGATAAACCCTGTTATGGCTACCAATGGCAATGACTTATAACCAATAACATAACATTGTTTAAGGAACTGTCTGGTTTCATAAGGCGGAACAAAAAGCTCTTTAAAAAACCGGACTGCAAACGTTGTTGCATTTCCTATATCTTCGAAAGTATTTTTTAAGGTTAGAATCAAAATCTTTAGTTTTAGAATTATGTATCTTGAAAATCAGTTTTTTAACAATTTTATATTGCTTTTTAATTATAGTTGAAAGTTACCTCGATACTTGTTAAAATTCTTTACACAACTTTTTTGCAACCTTATATAATTTTCATTCTGTTACAATAATTCTAAAAGAATGACGTTTGTGGCAATCCTAAATAAAAAATCCCTTTCGTTAAAAAGGGATTTTGGTTTGAAAATATATAAGCACTTTAAGAATTTATAATCAGGTCAGCCTTTGTTTTAACAAGATCAATTACCTTGCATTCGGCTTCTTTAAAGTTCTCCATGATTAATCTGGCTGTCAGATAACAAACGGTTGATTCTGCACCTTGGTTAAGATTTATATTGTCTTTTTCAAGGCCATCATAACCGCCTCCGCTAACCGGATTATACATAATCTGATTTAAATGATTTTTGCCTAAAAACCAGTTAAATGCGGTTTTCATATATTCTTTGTATAACGGATTTTTGAATTCATTGTAAAAGCCGTTTAGTGTCTGGATAATGTATGAAACATCAATTGGCTGTTCTCCATATTCCTGAGGTTCTGAACCTTTATGGTACCATCCGTTATTTGAAATAACTTTGAAACCATTTTTAGTAAACATTTTTGACAGAAGGAAATCCAGGGATTCCAGTGCTATCTTTTTGTAAATAGGCTTGTTGGTTACCAAATAGGCGTACAACATAGATTCAGGAAGAATTCCGTTTCCGTATGTTAAATAATTTTCGAACCATTTCCAGTCTTCGGTAGCATGGATTTCGTAGTTGGAAACCAGTTTTGCATTCAGTTTATTAACAATTGCCGAGACATACAAGTTTGGGATTGCAGCATTGTATAAATATAATCCTTTTGTGGCAAATCCGATAGAACGCGGTGACTGAATCGTTTCAGCCCAAGGAAGGCTTTTTAGAAAACATTCTGAAGCTTTTTGTACAATGTTTTCCGGTAAAATATCTTTTAAGGCAATCACGCTTCCTAATGCCCAGATTCCTCTTGCGTTTGAATCTTCAAGGTTTACCTCTGCATTTTGTTCGATATGTTCTCTGTTGTGTTCATCAACATAATTAATGAAGCTTCCGTCCGGTTTTTGACAACGGTGAATAAAATCTAGGTAAATCAGCATATAAGGCAAATCATCTTTGTCGCCCGTCAATTTATAGTGCATTCCAACAGCTACCAATGCTCTGGCGTTATCATCCAAAGTGTAACCAGAAGATAAATCCGGAATAGAAATGTTACTGAATTGAATCATTCCTAATTCGGTTGTCAGTTTTTTAACGTGTTTCAGTTGAATTTCAGGATAATCGAAGTCAATTACAGTATCGTTTTCAATTAGGTCTGTGTATCTGCTCATGTGTGTTATGGCAACATTTTCCCATGAAGATGCTCTCATTTTACGAAAAGCATTTTTACCCATTTCCTCTCTTAAGTTATCATCAGAAAGTAGTTGAAGTGTTGCTTCAGCAAACTGATCAACATTTCCGATATCAACCAAAACACCACAATCTGAACTTAGGACTTCTAAAGTATGAGGGATTTTTGATGCCACAAGCGGGCATGCGCAGCTCATTGCATAAGCAAAAGTACCACTTACAGCCTGATTTGGATCTTTTGAAGTAAACAAATAGACATCTGTTGCTTTCAGGTAATCCAATAGTTCATTTGTTTCTAAATATTGATTGATGAAACGAACATTGTTATGTAAGTTTAATTCGTCAACAAGGGCTTCTAATTTATTACGGTAATGATCAACACCATCTATAATTAAATTAGGATGTGTTCTTCCAATAATCAGGTAAAGCACATTTGGCTCTCTTTCTACAATTTTAGATAAAGCCTGTAACCCTGTCTCAATATTTTTTCCTTCACCCAAAAGTCCAAAAGTAGAAAGTACTTTTCTGTCTTCCATATTGATTTTTTGTTTGGCCTGTTCAGGTGTTTCATAAACCACAACGTGGGTTCCATGTGGTACGCATGTGATAATGTCTTCCTGAATGTTATAATCTCTCATTAAGATTTCCTGAGATTGATTAGTCATCACAAAAACAGAATTACTGTAACTTAAAAGTAATTTTACAAAAGTTTTTAATTCGTTATTTGGATTTTGAATAACACTGTGAAAAGTAAAGGTTACCGGTTTTTTTATAGCATTTAAAAACTCTAATAAATAATCTCCGTAGTTGCCGGCAAATAAACCAAATTCATGCTGAATGTGTACCAGTTTTACCAAATCATCATTATTGATTTCTTCGGCTACTCTTACATAGTCTTTCTTATCGTTTGTATTTAATGTAAAAGCCTGAGTTGGATTTTCTTTTGGAGATTTTACCAGTTCACAAATTTCACAGCTGATTGAATTTCCATATACGTCCATAATCCCTTTGATGGTATCTTGTGTATAAGTGGCAATACCACATTGAGTCGGCGGATACGTAGACATGAAAATAATTTTCGATTTAATAGTTTGTAGCGTTTTCATTGGGATCATTTTTATTTCTTTTAATAAATCATTCGGTTTATATAAGAAGCAAAGAATTTTAATTGTTTTGTAGTTAATTTCCTTACTTAATTTATTTTGATATAAAATTATTTTAGAAGCGAGCCTGTATTTAATCCAATCAGCTAAAAAATTAACTCAAAAGGTTTTAGATGGGAATTATGTAAAACTAAACGGCTTGTATAAAGTGTTTTAAAGTTAAAAAAAAAATCAATAGGATTAATACTATTTTTTTTATAGTGTGATATTTATGATTAGTTTAAAAAACTGCAAATCAGGTATTTGGTTTTTGGATATACCTAAAAAATAAGCCCTAATTATTACACTAATATGAATACAACTACAAAGTCCCACGATAAATTAATGACCCTTTTAATCACAAAACCTGAAAAGGCTATAGAAAAACTAGATTTAGTTTATGTAAGTGATAAATCAATGCCCATAGAGAGATGTAAAGAAGGAGATATTTTTGTTTACAAGAAAAATGGAAGAAACATTAAAAAGAAGAGCGAACTAAAACGTATTCACAGTCTGGTACTTCCGCCTGCATGGGAAAATGTGAGGATTTCGGATTTGTCCAATGGTCATCTTCAGGCGGTTGGACTAGATCAGAAAAACAGAAAGCAGTATCGCTACCATCCAAAATGGAATTTAATCCGCAATCAAACCAAATTCTATAAAATAGCCGATTTTGGGAGAATGCTTCCTGCTATTAGAAAACAGGTCGATTCTGATTTAGAGAAAAAAGAATGGTCAAAAGAGAAAGTCGTAGCACTGGTAATTCGTTTGATGGAAGAAACCCACATCAGGATAGGAAATGAAAAGTATGCTAAAGATAATAAATCTTATGGGCTTTCTACCCTGCGAAAAAGGCACATTAACATTGATAAGAATGCAATAAAATTTGAATTTACCGGCAAAAAGGGAATACAGCATACCATTACTATCCGAAATAAAAGACTCATTAAATTAGTCAGCAAATGTGAGGAAATTCCAGGCTGGGAGGTTTTTAAATATTATGATGAAAATGGCGAAAAGAGAATTCTGGACAGCCATATGGTCAATGTGTATCTGCATGAAATATCAGGAGAATATTTTAGTGCGAAAGATTTCCGGACCTGGTCAGCATCTGTCATTTTCTTTGAAGCATTAATGGAATTAGGGATTGCAGAAAATGAAAAGGAAATCAAGAAAAATATTTTGACTGCTTTTGATGTTACTGCTGAAGCTTTAGGAAACACCCGAAATGTTTGCAAAAACTATTATGTACATCCTTTATTGATTTCAACTTATGAAGACGGAACGATTAAAGAATATTTTGAGAAATTAAAAAAAAGCCGCAGCAACAGACAATATTTTTCCCGTACAGAAACCGTATTTTTAGAAATGATACAGCATTATCAGCCGTTATCTGTTTAAGCTTCCGGATTATTTTTTAATGAAGTATAGATATTTTTTAGTTGATATGTATGTCTTTGCGTATGAAAAACTCCAAAGCTAAGCAGTTCATAAATAGTTAAATTTCCTATTCCGGGTATTTCAAAATCCATGCAGGTAAGCGTTAAATCATAATTGGTGGCTATGTTTAGCATTTCATTTTTAATCTTTTGGAGTGTGGATAGCAGATCAATTTTATTGTATTCTTTACTTTCCGGATATATAAAATCGGGGGAATCATATTTTTTATTTAAATTAAGAAATATTTCTTTGAGGATAGCAATCTTAGCATCAGCTGGCTGATCTAACTTTTTGGTATTTGAATCGCAAACTTTAGTAAAGCCAGATGTTGCTTTTATAATATGCCGGATGACCTGACCAGCTGTCCAGCTTCCTTCAAACGGAATACGATTAATCTCTTCTTGTGTAAATAAAGAAATTGTTTCATTTAATTGTTCAAAAGTTGTGGTAATTTCTTGTTTTAATTCCATTTTCATAATTTTTAATTAAGATGCGCATTATTATTTACAGAGGTAATCCACCAGACATTTCCAAAAGGATCGGTTACGCCACAGGTTCTTCCGTAATCCTGATTGCTTAATTCCATTACAGAAACAGCACCATTATTTATTGCTTTTTGATAGGTTTCATCTGCATTATGGACATATACAAATAAGTTCGCAGTTTGTTTTGCCCAGTCAGCAGTTTCATCAGTTACCATTATGGTACTGCCGTTTAGGGTAATTTCGGCATGCATGACTGTTCCGTCCTCACGAAGTGATTTTGTAGTAGTTTCAGCAGCGCCGAAAACTTTTTTTGTGAAATCGATAAATTTTGTAGCGCCCTGTAAAATCAAATAAGGCATGATAGTCTGATGTGCTGCCGGTATATTCATTTGTACTATTTTAAAGTTGAAACTTAAAATTACGATTTTTATTTATTGTTTTGTTAATCAGTAAATTAGGTTTTATAAAAGTACTTCACACTGAAAGCCATGTGAATTTAGAAGTTCGATTATTTTATGATTTGAAATTTCGGAGGCATGAACTCGCAGAATTTTATCACAATCTTCCAAATCAAAATTGATGACGCTGTTAGGGAAATGTTCAAGAAGCCTCCCAACAATCATTTCTGACTGCTCTGCTTCCTGAACATTTGTTTTAAAAACCTCTATCATCACAATATTAATTATATGGAACTGTTTTTAGAACGTTCTATTTTATGGTGATAGATATAAGAAGTCATTAAAATAGCCAAAACGATTAAAGGAAAGAATCCCTGAAAATCCAATCCGTCAACTGCAAAATGACTTATTGATGCGAATATAAAGTCGAAAGCAAAACCGGCATAAGCCCACTCCTTAATACGATTTGGTACTTGCGGAATCACTAATGCCAATACGCCCAAAATTTTGAAAACGACTAATGCATTTCCGAAATATTCAGGATATCCCAAATGTCTGATTCCTTCTTTTGCCAGCTCTGTCTGTGATGTAAGGGCCGGCATAACACCTTCAAACAGAAAAATAAGAATGGTGGTAGTCCAGAAAATAATTTTTTCTTTTTTCATTGGTTTTTTTTAAAATAGTTATTAGTTAATTGTTTTATACAAATCTACCATTACTATTTTTTTAATGAAACAGGTATTTCTGACTATTTTAGGGGCATTTAGGACAAGTTATTGATTTTAGAATGTTGATTTAGATTTTAGATTGCAGAAGAAAGAGATCTGCTTAAATCTGTAGAAGCCGCATGAAATTTTTGACAACGCAATCGCAATCTTGTCATTTCGACCTTTTGGGAGAAATCACACTAGTAACTCGACAGCAGTGTGGTGCTCTCCCTCAGTGATTTCTCCTTTCGTCGAAATGACAAAAAACTTTTTATTCGCATTTTTGCTTATCGAATTCGTATTACGTGTTTCCCATTCATTCGATTTCCAAAACATAGTTCTTAATCAAAAATAAATCCTCAAAACCTAATCTGTTGTAGATAGCCTTTCCCATTGCTGAGGCTTGCAAATGTGCGGTTTCGGCATTTAAATCGATAGAGAGATTTATGGCAAATTTCATGATTTCCTCTGCGAAGCCTTTTCTGCGCATTTCGGGAATTACGCCAACACCATGAATCCCCATATCTTTTTCTTTCTGGTAAAGCATAAAAGTTCCGATTGGTTTTTTATCTGCAGAGACCAAATAGAAATGTGCGTTTTGATAATACTGAATCAGAATGTCTTTTCTGATGACGTAGCCAAAAGCATTCGGGTAAACCTCTGACCAGATTTTGGCATCTTCCTCAGTAATTACTTTTTTGAAGGTTAAATTATCCTGAAGTGTGAATTTTTTATTCAGCTTTAAAAACATTCCAATCTGTTCGGTTTTGATTTCAAAACTGTTTTGTTCCAGAAAATGACTGGAATTACTTCCAAAAATATCCCAATACGGAATTACCAAACCTGGATTGTTTTTTACAATTTCAATGATTTTTGAGACATCACTTTCTTTAATATCTTCTCTAAACCACAATTTATTAGGCCAGCCGGAATTTTCTATTTTGCAGTATTCGATTGCATCCTGTTTTTTGTAGGCTTGGAAAGGAACTCCAACTGTTTTCCAAAAACCGGTTAGATTGTCGATATTATCTTTTATGAGATTTATATTTTTCATTTTTTAATGACGAAATTAATAATACAGCAAAGATAAATTTAGCCTTCTTGAAAAACCTTTACATATGTTGATTTACAAATCTTTTTCAAGGCTCTTCCTGATTCGGCTTAACTGAGTAGGTGTGATTCCCAAATGCGATGCGATATGCAATAACGGAACCCTTTCCTCCATATCCGGATGTTTTTGCAGAAGATTTATATATCTTTCAGTTGCATTTTGCATGACTAAAGAGATTTCACGCTGTTCTTTCTCAATGATCCAGTTTTTTTCTAAATGAGCAATGTAGAAGTTTTTGAGGTCGTCATTTTCGTTAATCAGCTTTGTATATTTTTGGTAATCAATGTTAATTAGGATACAATCTTCAAGAGCTTCAATTGAAAAATGAGATGGGGTTTGAAGCATCAATGAAACTTTAGAACCTGCGAATGCATTTTCGAAAAAGAGATTTTTATTGTAGAAATTTCCCTGCTGGTCTGTAATATATGCTCTCAGGATACCTTTTGCTATAAAATGAAGGTTTTTAGCTATTTCTCCGTTTTGTAATAGTGTTTCTCCTTTTTTAAGGGTTTGGAATTCTGTGGTGTTTTCAATCAGCTTCCATGACCTTTCAGAAATAGGGGAGTAACTTTGAAAGGTTTGTTTTAGGTTAGTAAGGTATTTATCCTGATTGGTGATCATTTTATTTAATATAGAATCAAAAAAATAATTGCAGATGAAGTTTTCAATGGAGCCCTAAAAACTTTTATTTTAGGCTTTTAAAAGATACTTCAAGTTACATTATTCGTATTATTTTTGGAGTTAATCAGCATAATGATAAATACTTTTTTTAACAGTATTATTTATTTTTTCAAGTGTGACTTCTGTGATGCCGCCTTCATAATTCATTGAAATCGCAACTTTGTTTTTTGAAATTTCATAATCAATAGATATTAATCCATTTTTGTTTACTTCAACTGATTTGTTTTCACTTGGAATATTACTTAAAAAATAATCTGATTCTTCTACTTCTTTGTTTTTAATAATATTTTCATAGACTTTATTAAGATTTGTATTTTGTATTGTGCACTCTCTTCCTGATCCCATTTCCACTTTTACATCTTTACAATCTTCTGTTTTTTCTACATTCTTCTCTTCTGTTTTAGTAACTCCAGTATGTTTTGCTGATTCTAATTTATGATTTGAATTGTTTATTTCGACTTTTTTCATCTCAGCTTTTTTAGCTGCATCTTCAGAATTTTTCTGGCAGCTAATTATGGATATAAAAAGAATAAAAAATATAAAGCAGTATTTTTTCATAAGGACATTAAAGGTTATTATAATTTATGAGTAAATATATGAAATTATAAAAAGAATATGCTTTGGATAGTTTCCTGCAAACATCTTTCTTTTGTCAGGTTGTAAAAATCACAATAAAATTTAAGTAATTTAAAAATACAATGCCTTGTAATGAAAGCAGAAAGATCTTTTTATATTGAGAAGCAACCTAAAAAAAACGCCATGAAAACTAAAAGTCCCACAGCATTTTTTAAATTTTGTCGAAATGTGTTATTCGTAACAAGTATAATCTACTTTGATAGTTTTGGCTTCGTTATCTTTTGTAAAACTGTAGGTATCTACTAAATTAAAGTCATCTAGATGGATGGTTCCAAACAGTTTGTAATCATCATTTTGATCGGCGCGTTCTGCTGCGGAGAAATATTTCTCAAATGTTCTATCGTCTTTTTTCTCTATTTTGGATTTTCTGAACTGAAGTACTTCTTTGTCTTGATAGGAGGTATAAGTATGTATAAACGGAAACTTGTTCTCTGCACCGCCACAGTTATTGGACCACACCACATTATTGATATAATAAGAGATACAATTGTTTTCAAATTTTTCTTCTGCAAAAGTATTCATGTAAGAAAACTTGTCATCTGCCATAAGGGTATATGATTTTTGCAACAGTTTACCATTTTCAAGCCAATATACTGTTGTTTCATTTGCATCGCCAACGTTCCCGCTAAATATCACTTTGTTATCATCGTAGTTAACAGAACAGACCATAGTCTGATCCTCTTTCATGATTTTTGTAAGCATGCCATCTTTGTAAACAAATTCTTTTTTGTTGTTGCTTTTTCCTTCATCTTTATAATAGGTCACGGCTGTAGGAAGCCCTTGGTCGTTAAAAGAAACACTTTTTAAAGGAATCCGGACACCTTTCTTTTTAAGGAAGTAAGAATCCAGCGTTTTTAATTTTGCTGTTCCCTGTTTAAAAATGGCTTCATCATCTAATTTTATATCTGGAATAGGGAGGGAGTGATCACTCAACAACGCTTTCATAACTTCTTTGGATTTGGCAGTAATTTTGTTTTTGCCTTGCAATGAAGCAACTTCCTTTTTGTACTTTCTGGTATTGATAACGTATGAGGATTCTTTTTTCGATTTCAATTGTTCTGCTACAAATTCAGTTGCCATTCTTGTGCCTTCCTTTACTTGTACTTTATCATCCAGTTTTCCGCTCCAGTAAGCAAATGCCTGAAAAGACTGGCCGTCTCCGGTAATATCTAGTGTTTGTTTATTTTCGAAAAGCACATAGGTGTATTTATTGATGGTAATGATTTCTAGGTTTTCTTTTGGAAAATTACGATTCAGTTCCGCTTTTTCAGAATTGTCTTCATTGCCTGCATAGACAGTATTTCCTTGTGAAGAATATTCATTTACATCGACCAGGAAAACATACTTTTTACCTTTTTTAATCTGCAAAGTATCGGGTATTATTTTTTCTTCTTTAGTTGGTTCTGCCATTGCGACTTCCTGAACCGCTGTGGTTTTAGCTTTAGATATTGGCTTTTTTTTACCTTTTTTCTGTGAATGTCCCTGAAATGAGAGTGTTAGAAGAAGAAGTAATGCTAGTAAATGTTTCATTTTGTATTTGTAATTAAATTTTTACAAATATAAGTCTTTTAATAAATTATTAAATAATTATCTTACAAAATTTTAATAAATAGGTATAAATACCTGAATTTCAATACATATAAAAAACGCTGCAAAACGTAAAGTCTCACAGCGCTTTCAGAAATAAATAATTAAAAAACGGGTATTATCTCCAGCCTCCGCCCAATGCGCGATATAAATCGGTATTGGCAGATAACTGTTGTCTTTTTATGTCGGCAAGTTCCAATTCGCTTTGCAACAAATTCGATTGAGCCGTAATTACTTCAAGATATTCAGCCATACCATTTTTAAATAATAAATTGGCATTTTTAATAGCAGTCTGTAAAGTTTTTACACGTTCCTTAAGAAGCGTTTCCTGTTGTTGTAATTTTTCAACTTTAACCATAGCATCGGCAACTTCACTTACAGCAACCAAAACTTGTTGTCTGAAGTTTAAAACTGCTTTTTCTCTTTCCGCTACAGCGATATTATATTGCGTTCTTACTCTTTTATTATTGAATATTGGCTGAGTCAGACCACCGGCTACGGTTCCGAATAAAGAAGCCGGAATATTAAACCAGTTGCTGGTTTCAAAAGAATTCAATCCGCCTTGCGCTGTGATTCTTAAAGCTGGATATAAATCTGCTTTTGTGATTCCAACATTAGCATTGGTAGCTTTTAGCGCCAATTCAGCACTTTTTACATCCGGTCTTCTGCTTACTACAGAAGACGGAATTCCGATTTTAGTATTGTTTTCAATCGTAATACTAGTCAAAAGTGTATTTCTTTCTTTTGCACTTGGAAAAGAACCTGTTAAAACACTCAAAGCATTTTCCTGAATCGTAATATTTTGTTCTAATAAAGGAACCAATTGAGCAGCAGTTAATTTTTGTGCTTCAGATTGTTGAACTGCTAATGAAGTAACCTGTCCTGCATCATATTTTAATTTGATGATGCTGGTTGTACTGTCATTTAACTGAACATTTTTCTTAGCAATTTCCAATTGAGCATCCAGCATCAAAAGATTGTAATATCCTTTAGAAACATTCGCAACAATAGTAGTCTGCAAAGCTTTTTTTACTTCTGATGACTGAAGATAACTAGCGTAAGCCCCTTTTTTCTGATTTCTGATTTTTCCCCATATGTCTGCTTCCCAGGAAAGTGAAGCGCCTGCAGAATAATCGTCAATATGTTTGGCACCAATGGCCTGACTTAGGTTTAATCCTGTAAAACTGTTATCAGACGGATTGCTGGTACTTGCATTTACAAATAAATTAACCTGAGGCACATTTCCCCATTTAGATTGTGTAAATCTGTATTGCGCTATCTCGATGTTTTTTTGTGCAATCTGTAAATCGTTATTACGCGTTACAGCACTATCAATTAATTTGACAATATCCTGTTCTGTAAAGAATTTTTTCCACTCCACATCTCCAATACTTGTTGTATCGCCTGAAACCGATGCACTCCTGAAATTTTCAGGAAATGCATCTTTTGGAGTTTCAATATCCTTAGAAACTTTACAGGATATGAATGTGACGATCAAAATGGCAATCATCACGATTTTGGTTATATAATTTTTCATTTTACTTTGTCGTAATTAAATTTCTGGACATTTATCTTTTTTGGTTTCGAGGTCTTTCGAAATTTTATAAGAGATGTATGCTAGGCTTCCGATGATTGTCATCAGAATTGTCGTTATATAGTTTTCCATTTATTTTTCTTCGTTATGAATTACAGCTACCGGTTTTCCGGAAACTTTTTCTTGTAAATGTTGGAATACGATAAATAAAACCGGGATAATCATTAACCCAAGAATTACTCCCGAAACCATTCCTCCGGCGGCACCAATACTAATAGAGTGGTTACCCTGAGCCGATGGACCTTTGGCACTCATCATCGGAATCAATCCAACAACGAAAGCCAGTGACGTCATGATAATCGGACGCAAACGTAATTTTGCTGCTTCTATAGAAGCTTTTACCAACGCCTGACCAGATCGTCTTTTTTGTACTGCGAACTCTACAATCAGAATCGCGTTTTTGGCCAGTAATCCGATAAGCATTACTAAGGCAACCTGTACATAAATGTTGTTTTCGATACCAGTTAATCCAATTGCTACGAAAACTCCAAATATACCTGCAGGGATAGATAAGATTACAGCAAGAGGCAAGATGTAACTTTCATACTGTGCAGCAAGTAAGAAATAGATAAAGATCAGACACAATAAGAAAATAGTTGCCGATTGTCCTCCTGAAGAAATTTCTTCACGGGTTTGTCCTGAAAATTCATAACTATAACCTGCAGGTAATTGTTGAGCTGCAACTTCTTCGATTGCTTTAATGGCATCACCGGAACTAAATCCAGGTTTCGGAATCGCATTAATCGAAATCGAATTAAACAAGTTGTATCTTGATGCGGTTTCTGAACCATAAATACGGGTTAGTTTAACCAAAGTATTCAACGGAACCATTTCGCCATCTTTATTTTTTACAAACACACGGTCAATAGCGGTAGGATCTGCTCTGTCGGCAATATCTGCCTGAACAACGACTCTGTAATATTTACCAAATCGGTTAAAGTCAGATGCCTGTGCACTACCAAAATACGCCTGCATGGTTTGTAAAATGTCTTTTACTTTTACGCCTAACTGATCTGCTTTTGCATCATTGATATCCAATTGTAATTGTGGATAATCGGCTTTGAAACTTGTAAACGCTACAGCGATTTCCGGACGTTTCATCAATTCTCCAATGAACTGTTGCGAAATTCCACTAAACTTATCCAGTTTACCACCGGTTTTATCCTGTAATACTAAATCCAAAGCTTCAACATTACTAAATCCTGGTACAGTTGGGAAACTAAATACGAAGAAACTTCCTCCTGAAATCGCGCCTAGTTTTCCGCGGACTTCATTCATGATTTCATCAATATTTTTAATCTCTCCACGTTCTTCGTTTGGTTTAAGCAATACGAAAACAACTGCAGATGATGGACTTGTAGAATTCGTCAATAAGTTGAAACCTGAAATCGCAGTTACAAATCGTGATGAATTTAAACCTCTTAAAGTATTTTCTGCTTCAGTCATTACTTTTTGAGTTCCGTCAAGTGAAGTTCCGGAAGGTGTATTTACTGCAATTGCAATAAATCCCTGATCTTCAGTTGGGATAAATCCGGCAGGAGTAGTTTTTACCATTACAACCGTTGCGAAAGCAATTAAAGCCAAACCTCCTAAACTAACCCATTTGTTACGGATTAAGAATTTTAATCCGCCCACATAACGATTGGTCAAATTCTCAAAACTGTTATTAAATCCGTTAAAGAACTTTTGTTTAAAACCTTGTTTTACATATGGAGTTTCACCATCGTGTGCGCCGTGATTATCTTTTAAGAATAAAGCGGCTAGGGCAGGGCTTAAAGTCAAAGCATTTACAGCCGAAATAACAATTGCAATTGCCATTGTGAAAGCAAACTGTCGGTAGAAAACCCCAGTCGAACCTTCCATAAAACCAACCGGCAGGAATACAGCAGCCATTACCAGCGTAATCGAGATAATAGCACCCGTTATTTCGTGCATAGCTTCATGCGTGGCGATTTTTGGAGACAGATGTTTGTGCTCCATTTTCGCATGCACGGCCTCGACGACTACAATCGCGTCATCAACCACAATACCAATCGCCAGAATTAATGCGAAAAGCGTAAGCAGGTTGATCGAGAATCCGAATAACTGCATGAAGAAGAACGTTCCTAAAATTGCTACAGGTACAGCAATAGCCGGGATTAATGTTGATCTGAAATCCTGTAAAAAGATAAATACCACGATAAATACCAGGATAAAGGCTTCCAGTAATGTATGTTCAACTTGTTCAATAGATTGATCTAAAGAAACTTTTGTACTATAGAAAATATTATGTTTTATTCCTGCAGGGAAATCTTTAGAGGCTTTAACCATCAATTTGTTGATAGCAATCTGAATATCATTAGAATTTGAGCCTGCCAATTGAATAACTCCGATTACAATTCCTTTTTTACCATTTAAACGTGTTAAACTGTTATAAGAATAAGCACCCAATTCAACTCTTGCCACATCTTTTAAGCGAAGGACAGAACCATCGGCATTAGAACGAATCGCAATATTTTGGTAATCTTCTGGTTTGGTTAGTTTTCCTTTGTATTTAATTACGTATTCGAAAACCTCTTTACTTCTTTCACCAAATTTACCCGGAGCAGCCTCTAAACTTTTGTCCTGAATGGCTGCCATAACTTCATTTGGCGTAACATTATACGTTGACATTTGTGTTGGGTTTAACCAAACACGCATAGAGTAATCTTTTACACCACCAAAAATAGCAGCAGAACCTACACCAGGAATACGTTTAATCTCCGGAATGATATTGATTTGTGCATAATTGGCAACAAATGTCTGATCGTATTTCGATTCATCTTCGGTATACATACCGATCGCCATAATAAACGAGTTTTGTTGTTTTGCCGTAATGACACCTTGCTGTACCACCTCTGCAGGCAGCTGGCTCGTTGCCTGTGCCACACGGTTCTGAACGTTTACAGCAGCCTGATCGGCATCTGTACCTAATTTAAAGAAAACTGTAATCGCTAACGTACCATCATTACTGGCAGTTGAGCTCATATAAGTCATATTTTCAACACCATTTATAGATTCTTCCAGCGATGGTGCCACAGAACGTAAAACAGTTTCTGCGTTAGCTCCGGGATATACCGCCGTTACCAAAACCGATGGTGGCGCAATATCAGGAAACTGTTGTAAAGGCAATTTCGTAAGTCCAAGTACTCCCAGAATCACCAACAAGATGGAGATTACGGTTGCCAGTACAGGTCTTTGTATAAATATTTTGAACATTTTCGTAAAAATTATTTTTTGTTAGTTATTTGGGCAACCTTAGCTGCACCTTTCTCAGGCTGGATTACCTGACCTTCCTGAAGTTTGTCAATACCGCTTAATACAATTTGGTCACCGGCTTGTACACCATCTTTAATCAGATAGTTGGAACCGCTTTTACCAACAACAGTAATTGGCATTTTGGTAACCTTGTTGTCTTTGCTTACTGTAAAGACAAAAACTTTATCCTGCATTTCAATCGTAGCCGATTGTGGAACCAGGATAGCATCATCATGCTGTAATCCTAAACGGATTCTTCCTGTGTTTCCGGAACGTAAAGTTCCGTTTGCATTTGGGAAAGTCGCTCTCAACGTAATCGCACCTGTAGTTTTATCAAACTGACCGTCTACCATATCGATTTTTCCTGTTTGAGGATAAGCGTTGTTATCAGCTAAGATTAGAGAAACCGGAGGTAATTTTTTGATTTTGTCTCCAATGCTGTTTCCTGCATATTGTGATTTGAAGTTGATGAAATCTGTTTCGCCTAAAGAGAAATAAGCAAAAACTTCATGAACGTCTGAAAGTGTCGTTAAAGGTTCAATATCTGAAGCAGAAACTAAACTTCCTTGTTTTTTAGGCAATCTTCCGATGTATCCGCTAACAGGAGCAGTAACATTTGTGTATCCTAAATTGATTTTTGCAGAAGCAACCATTGCTTTTGCCTGCTCGATATTAGCAGCAGCAATTTTTTGAGAAGCTTTAGCCGTCTTTAGCTGATAATCAGAAACTACTTTGTTTTGTACTAAAGGAGTTAATTTATCAACTTCTAATTGTGAGTTAATTAAAGCAGCTTCTGCAGCGTGAAGACTTGCCAAAGCATTGTTTAACTGCTCACGGAAAGGACGTTCGTTTATTTTAAATAAAGACTGACCTTTAGAAACATAAGCACCTTCGTCTACCAGAACGCGGTCTAAGTTTCCGCTTACCTGCGGACGGATCTCTACATCTACAGTTCCTTGTATAGAAGCAGGGTATTCGTTTTCAGTAGTAGTGTTTGCGCTTGTTATAGCCATAACCGGCAATACAGGAGCGGGTGCAGCGGCTGGAGCCTGCGACTTGTCGGCGCAGCTGCTAAGAACTAGTGCCAGAATAAAGCTGGTTATAATTACATTTTTCATCTTAATATTGGTTTTAATTTGTTGGACATTCTCGTTTTTAAAAAATTTATTTATAGTAATATTTGAGTTTATATTTAAGCTTGTTTATTTTTCTAACACCGTTAAGTAAAAAAGTGTAAAATTCCATATAATGATGCGTTCCAAATCTATTTCATAATCGGTATTAAATTATTTATCGGTGTTAAGTAATGAGCTAAAAAAGACTTCTTTTATGTTAATTAAATTATTTATCACTGTTAAGTAAAAGAGTAAAAAAAAGGATTTGCTAAATTACCTATTAAATCATTTACCACTGTTAAGTTAAAATGAAATTTTTTTATTGAATTGATTTTATGATTCCACCAATCGCATCTTTTAGGATCTGACCGTTAATCGTATCAAGCGAAATACTTTTGTTGATAATGTTAATGGCAATCAATCCGTGAATGACAGAAAAGAACGTAAAATACTTTTGTTTGATAACCTCTTCAGTCGGATTGCTTTTTTTCATAATCTCTGCAATGACCGAAGTAAATAACTTATAAGGTGTTTTTGCAGCATCACATTGTTCAGAACAACAATTCATTTGCACCCCAAACATCACCTGATACATTTCGGTATCTGTAAAGGCAAAATCCCAATAGGCCATCCACATAGCTTCTATCTGCTCTTCCGGTTTGTCAAATTTAGCTTTGGCATCTTCCAGCTCTTTACCTAATTTAAGAAAACCTTTACCGGTTAACTCTCTTAGTATAGCATCCTTATTTGAAAAGTATTCATATATGATAGGAGCAGTATATTCGATTCTGTCCGCAATTTTACGCATACTCAAACCAGTCCAGCCTTCTTCTTTCACGATATCGTAAGCAGCGCCAAGAATATTATTTCTTGTCTCTTCTTTTTGTCTTAAAATACGATCTTTACTAGCCATTTTGAATAAGTATTAAATTGTTTAACACTGTTAGGCAAATGTATGGCGGTTTTTCGAATTACGCTATAATTTTATCATAATATTTTCTTATCGTACAATAAGCTTCTTTAAAAAAGTTTCGGAAGCATTGATTTAATTAAGGTTGTTTGATTTTAATATGTTTTCAGAAGCAGGAGATTTTTCGTTTTTCAAGACATTTTGTCCCGCTCTTTACTATATCTTTTATGGCGAACCCCGCCATAAAAGGATGCCGTTTCGATCGGGGCTAGATAGAAAGTATCATTTTTATAATTTTCTGAAATAAAACTTCATAAATCTAAAATAGATAGCGGTTATCTTATGGGATATTTTTCTGGATTTTGCGAAGTATGAAAAACAGCATTTAGAAAAACAGTTTTTGTTAATTCATCAACAATAAAAAAAGCGATATATGGAAATTTTTTAAAAGGAAGATAACGATAATTATTATCATGAAATTGATGAAGCGGATTTATCTGTAAAGCTTTGTAAACCTTTTTATAATCATTAAGAAAGTTTAATGCGACTTTCTTACCAGCTTTTAATACATAATATTCAATAGCTTTTTCAATATTTTTTATAGCAATTGGAGAAACAATAACCTTATAATTCATACTTTTTCTTTAAGTCAGTATAAATGGATTCGGCATCGGTATAAAGTTTTTTATCTGTAGTTACTTGTTCATTTAAAATATGCTGCTGCTCTTCGGACAATTCGTAAGGTTTCACATTTGCAATTTCAAATTTTATCTTTAATGCTTTCATAAAAGCTTTTACAGCTTCAATTTGAGAATCATCTTCTGTGTACGCTGTGATATTAATTGCTTGCATGATTTTTAAAGTTTACTAAAGTTGGTAAACAAAGTTAAGACAAAAGTCTAATTTTCATGTTAATCATTTAATTATTTTTACGAAGCTCAATTTTTCGTAACATTACATAAAAATAAAAATGAAACCAGCATCCATTCTAAAAATTGCGATTGTTACTTTAATTGTACAATCAGCAAAGGCTCAGGAAACTAAAAAAGAAACTGTTTCAACAGAGCCAAAATATACAATTGAAAATTGTGTCAATCATTTTGAACTGGATAAAGCCACAAAAACAAAAGCAGGTTACCAATATTGGTTTGGCGATAAAAACTTCACTCACGAAAACACTTTAAAAATGAGTATTGTCGAACCCGGAAAATCCACGCACGCTCCGCACCATCACCCGGAAGAAGAATTCTTTTATATTTTAGAAGGTTCCGCTTCTTTTTTCTTAGACGGAAAAACAGTTGTTGTAGGTCCAAATACAAGCTTATATTGCCCGCCAAATGCTGAACATGGAATCAGTAATGCAGGAAAAACCGATTTGAAGTATTTAGTGATTAAGAAGGATTTGAGGTAAATTTTCTAATTTGCTTTTTGATTAGATAATATATCCAGACAAATAACAAAAAGAAAATAATCTTCATTAATAAAGCCATAAAATAGTTTGGCGGATAAATCCCTATATCATTATGCATTGTCCAGGAACTTGGTAAATAATCACGATGAAAAGTAATAATTAATATCACAAATCGCTCAATTGAAATAATCAGCAAAAAGCTAAACACAATTCTTAAAAAGACATTTTTGTAGATTTTTCTAAATCGCAGAAGCTGTGTTATCGTAAACCATAAAATGGGCTGTAGCCAAAATCCAATTGCATATTTTCCAAAGATTCTTTGTAGCATATAGCTTTTTTCTTCAGGATTGCTTTCGGCATAAAAAACAATTGTGCCAATAATCCACACAAGAAAGTAAACGATTCCAATAAAGGAAATAAACTGAACAGCTTCTTCATCTGTTTTATATAATTGTGGTTTCTTCACAAAAACAGATAGCAATAAATAGAGTAGTGTATATAAGCCAAAAGCTGTAAAAAAGTCTATTGTTATGATTTGAAGAAGTAATAGGATGTTTTCTTTCATGTATTTTATAGACTGTTAATCGAAGTATGCAATTAATTCTTTATCCTCATCAACAATATGATCTGTGATATGAAATACTTCCTGAATCCATGGATGTTCTAATGCATCTTTTCTGTCTAAAATCTTTTCAAGTATTTCATGTTGCCATGGTGATTCCTCTTTGTCCATTAAGCCTATCTGAAAATATGTCTCGTCCAGCTATATTCTAAATGGAAACGAAAACCTGTTTTTAGGCTCTTCATCTGTCCCCCAATCGCCAATGCTAATTAATCCAAGTGCATATTTGTCTTCGTGTCCCTTTGTGAATTTTAAATAATAAATAGCAAATGCATCTTCATCTTTATAAACAAATCGGGTTAATTTAACTGTTTCATTTTCGCAACAGTCACAAAGTTCTATAATTGGTTCTTCAAATTCGATTCGGATCATTAGAATGTTTTACAATTTGTAGTTTCAAATGTATGGATTTTGGATTGAGGATTCATACATTTTATAATGTGAGTTATTATTTCATTCCTTTAACATTCATCTCTAACGTGTAAACACTTTTACCCGCAGTAATAAATAAGGTTTTGAATTTTTTTCCTCCAAAACATACATTCGCAGTCCACGGTTCATTTACATCAATATGAGCAATTTTTTCCCCTTTTGGATTAAAAATTGAAACACCTTTTCCGGTCATGTAGATATTTCCGGATTCGTCCATAGTCATTCCATCTGAACCCGATTCGGTAAAAAGTGTTTTTTCAACCAAAGAACCGTCATTATTGATTGTATAAGAGTAGGTTTTGTTTGCTTCAATATCCGCAACGTATAAAATTTTTCCATCCGAAGTTCCAATAATGCCATTGGGTTTTATCAGGTCGCTGGCAACGTTGGTAATTTTAGTTTTATCAGGAGATAAATAATAAACACATTCTTTTTCTATCTCTTTGGAAGTATGTTTCCAGTACTCTCTTTTGTAAAATGGATCGGTGAAATAAATCCCGCCTTTCGGGTCAACCCAAAGATCATTCGGGCCGTTCAGTCTTTTGCCTTCAAAATCATTTACCAATACCGTAACTTTTTTGTTGGGATCGATTTTCCAGATTTCATTTTTTTCATCGGCGCAGGCCAGAAGATTTCCTTCGCTATCAAAATACAAGCCGTTGGCTCTTCCTGCATTTTCCATATAAACAGAAAGCAAACCATCAACCGACCATTTCATGATTCGGTTATTAGGCTGATCGGTAAAATAAATATTGCCGTTTTTATCTGCAGCAGGCCCTTCCGTAAAACTGTATTGATCTGATAATTTTTTAAGGACAGCATCCTTTGCTATTAAGTTGTGACTTTGATTTTCTGACATCTGAGGATAGATAAAATTTGTAAAGGTGAAAGCGATAACAAAGAAGAGGAGTACTTTTATTTTAAGTTTGGACTGATTCATAATGGAATGTTTAATAATTTTAAGGATTGTATTTTTTTATAAACTCCTTTGCATCACTTAGATTCTTAGGATAATTTACTTTCAAATAGATACCTTTTTCTATTTGTTCATAAACTGCATGAAATTTAAAACCATTTTCAACTAATAGTTTTACCATTTCCCAACTTTTTATTTCAGATTTTTTAGGAGGTTTGAATTTATGATTTACCAGAGTCATTTTTTTACCACATTGCGGGCAATTAGATTCTACTTGATTTTTATAATCATTTCCTTTACTGTATGAAGTTCTGCATTCTAAACAGATATTTTTATATCCCATTTTTCAATTATAGAATTTGTAAATGATTTAGTGATTTTGATTGATAGATTATTGCTACGTCTCCGCGATATAGGCGGTTGGAGTTAATAAATTACTTGTTTCTGTTATTACATTTTTCTGTGGATAGGTACTATAATTCAATTAAGTCCATTGTCCAACTTACTTGTATCGTATGTTGGCGGATCGGCAAATAATTTATTGTTACTTAGAATTCCACTTTTATAGTTTTTCCATCTACAAACTTCCCGTTTGAAATTGTAATTTTTAGTTTTTGCTGTTCTGTAAATCCAATTGTTTCCCCATCCTTTAAAGTAACATCAGAAACTAAAATGTAATTTACTAAATTTAACATCATATCGTTTATTTCCTCAATAGAATGTTCTGTATCTAAAATTTCGATTTCTGTTTTACTGAAATCAGCAAGACCATAAGTATACATTGAATTTTTTCCATTCTCTGTTCTTATTCCAAAATATATCCAATTATATAAAGGTAAACCATCATCACTCATATCTTTAGTTTGTGATTGATAGAAATCTTTTTTTAATAAAAGAGATCTTCCTCCAATGTAAATACCAATTGATTTACTATTATTCAAAATAGATGATGCAATTTTATTGTAAAGAAAGTTTTCTTTAACTGGATTTTTGCCAGCATTCATAATTGACAAAATTATATGACCTTTATGTTTAGTTGCTTCTTCTTTTCCGTTTTTCCAGAAGTAATTGTATTCAGCAGTTGTACCAATTTCGTCTCCAGGAATTGCAACATCCATATTTGCTATTGCAATTTGATAACCATTAATCTCTAAAACGGAGGTTTCATTGTTTGAGTCTTTATCATTAACTTTTAATTTCCATTTTTCTCTTAATTCTGAAACTACTTTGTTAATATCCATAGAATTAGGTTCTTCTAAAAGTATCATTCCTAAAATATTTTTAGTTTCTTCAACTTTTTTCTCTTTCTTAAAAAAACTAAATAATCCCATAATTATGATTGCAATAAAAATTAATAATAATATTTTCTTCACTTTATTTTTGGTGTTTTTTTTATTTTTCGTTATCTGAATTCCTGTCTGCCAATTTATTTATAATGCCACAAAATGGCTAAAAGTAATTTGTAATAAGCTGGCTTTATGATATAAAGTATTCCAAATGTCTGCGCTAAAATAATTCTTTTTTGTTAATCGGCTAGGTGATTTTTTTATGAATGATTTCTATGTTAATCGAAATAGAATCGCATAATAAATTTATAGCAAATCACATTATTTAACACATTTCTCTCAAAACCTCAAAAATTAAAATCCCAAATAACAACCCATAATGAATTGAAAGTAATATTTTTACGAAACAAATACAAAAACCACACACATGCAAGTAGGAATAATAGGACTAGGAAAAATGGGATTCAATCTCGCCTTGAATTTAAAACGAAACAATTATGAGGTAGTAGCGCAGGATGTCAACACCGATTTTGTTTCAAAAATAGGCGAGGAGGGAATCGAAACAGCCTATACTGTTGAAGAACTTTGCCAAAAACTAACAGGCAGAAGAGTCATCTGGCTTATGGTTCCGGCGGGCGAAATCGTAGATGCTGTTCTTGTTTCATTATTGCCTTATTTGTCCAAAAATGATATTATTATCGATGGCGGAAATTCGAATTACAACGATTCAAAACGCCGTTATGCCCAGCTAAAAGAAAATGGAATTGATTTTCTGGATTGCGGGACTTCAGGCGGAACTTCGGGGGCTTTAAACGGCGCGTGTACGATGATTGGCGGTGATGCTGCCGTATTCGATTATGTCGCACAAGTTTTTAAAGATATTTCGGTTGAAAACGGATTTTTGTACACAGGAGCTGCCGGAAGCGGTCATTTTACCAAAATGGTCCATAACGGTATCGAATACGGGATGATGCAGTCGATAGCCGAAGGATTTGAGGTTTTTGAGCATTCCGAATTTGATATCGATTTTCAAAAAACGGCCAAACTCTTCAATCACGGTTCTGTAGTGCGCAGCTGGCTGATGGAACTCACCGAAAATGCTTTTTCAAAAGATGCCAGATTAGACGGAATAAAAGGAATCATGCATTCTTCGGGCGAAGGAAAATGGACACTCGAAACCGCTTTGGATTTAGGCGTTCCAACTCCGGTAATTGCCCTTTCGATTATGATGCGTTACCGATCTCAAATGTCAGATACGTTTTCAGGAAAAGTGGTGGCGGCACTTCGAAACGAGTTTGGAGGTCATGCTGTTGAGAAAAGCGAATAATTAGGTGCAATGTTTTTTTAAACACATAGAACAAACATAGGTTTTTCTTTTTCTTTAAGAATACAAAAGAGAAATTCATCTCTCAGAACATAGCTATTCGTTTTTTAAATGAGTGAAGCACTTTTGAAACACTTTGGAATTTATGTTTCATCTGTTAAAAAAAACTACACACAAGGTAGAATATGTGTTTTTAAATAAGTGAAACGCCTATAAATAAGCATAAAAGTCTATGTCTCTATGTGTTTAAATAATACCCAATGAGTAATAATTAGTCATTAATCATTTCGAAATCTATGTCATTACTGATTCTGATTGCCAGTATTCTTTTATTACTAATCCTGATTTCAGGGGTGAAACTCAATGCTTTTATTGCCTTAGTTATTTCCGCTTTTTTTGTGGGAATTGCAAAAGAAATGCCTTTTCAGGATTTGATTAATTCCATTCAGCAGGGCGTTGGAAGTACATTGGGTTCTTTGATTTTGATAATTGCTTTTGGTGTTGTATTAGGAAATCTGCTTTCAGACAGTGGGGCTGCTCAGCGAATCAGTTCGGTTATGATTCGTTCTTTTGGGGTCAGGCATATCAAATGGGCGATGGTGATTACGGGTTTTTCAGTAGGGATTTCAATGTTTTACAATGCCGGTTTCATCATTTTGATTCCGATGGTTTTTGCTGTTGCGAAAAGTACTAAACAGCCGATTATTTATCTTGGAATAGCGATGGCTTCGGCACTTTCGATCACGCACGGTTTTTTGCCGCCACATCCCGGACCGACAGCTATTGCTGTAATTTTTAAAGCAAATATTGGTAAAACTCTTTTATACGGACTTTTGGTTGCTATTCCTTCGCTTTTTGCCGCCGGAATAGTGTTTCCTGAGTTTATTAAAAAAATCAATGCTTTTCCGCCAAAAGGTTTATTCGAAAGCAAAACGTTTACAGAAGTTGAGATGCCTTCTTTCGGAATTAGTATTTTAACAGCATTGATACCGGTTTTTTTAATGGGAATGGCGACCTTTAGTGAATTGGCTTTGCCGGAAGAAAATGCATTGCGTTCTGTTTTGCTTTTTATAGGAAACCCAACTACTTCGATGCTGATTGCGGTGCTTTTTGCGGTATTTTCATTAGGTATTTTTCGCGGAAGAAAAATGCAGGATATCATGGATAAATCGGGCAGTGCTATGAGTTCTGCCACTATGATTATTCTGATTATTGGAGCAGGAGGCGCTTTTAAACAAGTATTGATCGATAGCGGAATGGGGACAGATTTAAGTCAGTTTTTCGAAAAATCATCGCTTTCTCCACTGGTTTTAGGCTGGCTGATTGCAACAATAATCAGGATTGCCTTAGGTTCTGCCACGGTTGCGGGATTAACAGCAGCAGGAATTGTACAGCCTTTGGTAGTTGCTTCTGGTGTAAGTCCGGAATTGATGGTGCTTTCCATTGGAGCCGGAAGTTTGATGTGTTCCCACGTCAACGATACCGGATTCTGGATGTTCAAAGAATATTTCGGAATCAGCGTTTCAGATACTTTTAAAACCTGGACGGTAATGGAAACCATTATTGGTGTAATGGGATTAATAGGAGTTTTATTGCTTAATTTATTGATCAAATAATGGAATC